>NZ_JAEUFG010000003.1 GCF_018588585.1 Bacillus sp. SM2101 | reverse complement strand
CCCTATGGAATATAGAGCTAAAGCCGCTTAAGTGACTTTTTATTATTTCCGCTGTCTACTAGACAGGGGGCAGTTCAAAATAGTGACCCTTTTTTTTATTAGTCTCTTCTCAATTTGGTGATCAGAGTGTCTGCGTCTTTGTTATTTGTTTTGCGATACTTCCTCCTATAGGTCATATTCAATTTGTCATCCTAACGAAACCACATTTAGATCGAATGTTTTTCCTTACCTTGATTAGATAGCTTGTTAGCTTCAATTGGCTAACTCAAGCGTCAGGCATTCCACATGAAGGAAGTTAGTACCTTCATGTGGGATAGGGCTTTCTATGATGGTCATTTCTGCAAACCCTTTGTTGTTAACAAAACTGTATTCGACCTAAAAAGACTACTAAGTAATTAATTACAGTTCTTGATATAACGATGAAGCTTCATTAAATTCTCATCTAGCAATGCTTTTTTAGTTAAATATCAACAAAGCTTACGAAAAGGAACATTTAAAAACATTGAAATGATATGATTCTTTGTGCATCAATGCCAAAATATACCCACCTTACTCCAGTCCATCTGTACCCTGAAACTGATTTTCTTCCAATAAATGTAGGATAAAACCAAAATGATCTTCTACCTCGAAGCCAAATATACGTGTATCGATATAAACATCTAATAAGTGCTCGTGGGTCAATAGCTTGTAAGTCAGGTTGATGTTGCTGAGGTACAAAAGAAGGTGGTGGAGCAGAAGGAGCATGATGGAGAGCTTGGGTGCCATGAATTGGCGTCGATCCAGGGAAGGGTAACATACTACCTCCTGGATGAATATGGGGATGGGGACGTGGTGGTGGGAATCTAAAAAAATGCATGATAAAAAATCTCCTTTCTACTAGTTAGAATTAGAACAATATATGTTTTACACTATGGATTTGTGCCTACAGTTTTTGGAAAATCATTCATTAACTCAACCTCTTTTCTCCCTCTTTTTCACTTATTTTATTTCTAAAAAATCCCAAATAAAAATATAACAATAGATACAAAAAAACTATAACAGATAAAAAAATAATAGATAACAAAAATCAGGAAGTTTATTGTACTATTTTAAAAAAATAATTATAGATATGTGTTGGCGATCATGTGTGAAATATAGATGATGAGTAACTTTTATATTATACAAGCATACTAGATAATGATTATATTTTATAATGAGTAGAGAAATTAAACTAATACAGAATATAATAAATGAATAATACAGGTTTGATGGATAGAGTTATACTCATTTTAAGAATATGGATAAACATTTGATATATTTTTCAAACGTTCATTTTTTTGGTAAAATTAATTTCATACAATACTTAAAAAGTACAAAAGGTGAAATTATGGAAAAAAATAAATTAAAGAAAGTAATTGAGGCAGCAAAACTATATTACTTATTAGATTATAATCAAAGCGATATTGCAAAAAAACTTGGTGTATCAAGGCCAACGGTATCAAGACTTTTGCAACAAGCAAAAAACGAAGGGATCGTTCAAATTAAAATCAATGATCCTACAGAGGATGTTGAATCTTTATCTGAAGAACTTGAACAAAAGTTCAAATTAAAAAAAGCGGTTGTAACATCTATTCCTCATTATGAAAAAAGCGTCATCCATAACAGTCTAGGAGAACAAGCTGCAATATATTTACATGAAACAGTCAAAGATGGTGATATCATAGGCCTCACATGGGGTAGAACATTATATAATATTGCTAATAAGTTAAATCAACAAAATTTAAAAGATGTGCAAGTTGTTCAACTGAAAGGGGCAGTTGGTCACTCAGAGACAAATACTTATGCTGATGAAATTCTTCATTTATTTGGCAAAGCCTTTAACACCACACCTCATTATTTACCAGTTCCAGCAATCGTTGATCATGTGGTTGTTAAACAAGCAATGGTGGCAGACCGACACATCCACCGCATTTTGGAGCTTGGTAAAAATGCTAATATCGCTTTATTTACTGTAGGCCCCATTCGATCAGAATCTTTGTTATTCAGACTAGGCTATTTTACAGAAGAGGATTTAGACATGATTTTCTCCAATGCTGTAGGAGATATTTGCTCTAGGTTTTTTACAAAAGATGGGGAAATATGTAATGAGAGCTTGAATGCTAGAACTTTAGGAATTGAATTAGACGATTTAAGAAATAAAGAACAGTCCATTCTCGTTGCAGGGGGAGCTGATCGACTAGAAGGAATTTATGGTGCTTTAATGGGAGAATACGCCAATGTGTTAATTACAGATCAAATTACCGCTAAATCTTTGCTGGAAAAGCTATAATTAAACCTCGAATATGGTAAGTTATTCAAATGACATTTGTGCGTTATTTAGCAGAATATGATTATGATATATCGAAGAAGGTCGATGAAATATAAAGAGTCACTCGTTTTGACATAGAAACGAGTGACTCTTTATTGTTGATTCTTATAACATTGTCAAATAATAGACATAACGTTTGTTCAATATTGTGTTTACATTTGTTCAATACCTTGTTATAGTAATATCGAAAATTAAATTTTGTTCAATTTATTTTTGGAGCATGAAGCTAATACAATATGATTCTCTTTTAGCATAAACCAGCTTTTTTAGAAATGAAAACGGTTTATGACAATAGAACAAGATTTGTTTTTATTTTGTATTCTTAAATGGTTCATGAACAAATGTTCATAAATGATTCAATGTTTAACAAGTAATTATAAATCCACTATAGGGATTAAAAAATAATTATTTAAGAATACTAAGCATCGTAAGCATCAAGAAAACTGTCTTAGGGGTGTTCTTCATGAATTTTTTATGGGGTATCATTGGTGTCCTTGTAGTATTAGGAATCGCATTTTTGTTTTCAAGTAGTAAAAAATCAATTAAGATCCAAACTGTTTTGATAGGTTTGTTAATCCAGTTTACATTTGCTTTTGTAGTACTAGAATGGGAAGCTGGAAAAAGAGGTTTGCAAACATTTTCTGAAGGCGTTCAAGCAATCATTAATTACGCTAACGAAGGTGTTAACTTCTTGTTTGGTGGATTATTTGCCGCAGAAGAAATTACATTTGTCTTTGCCTTTAACGTTTTAACAATTGTAATCTTTTTCTCTTCTTTAATATCGGTGCTTTATTATCTAGGTATTATGCAACTCGTGATAAAATTTATTGGTGGGGGGCTTTCCAAACTATTAGGAACAAGTAAAGCTGAATCATTATCAGCAGCTGCCAATATTTTCGTTGGACAAACAGAGGCTCCGCTAGTTGTTAGACCGTTTTTAGCGAAGATGACTCAATCAGAGTTATTTGCGGTAATGACGGGAGGTCTTGCTTCAGTTGCCGGATCAGTTTTAGTCGGATATTCATTATTAGGTGTTCCGCTAGAGTATTTACTTGCTGCAAGTTTCATGGCTGCACCAGCAGGTCTGATCATAGCAAAAATCATGATGCCAGAAACTGAAAAATCTGAGACGACTGATGATATTAAAATGGAGAAAGATGTAGAATCAACTAATGTCGTCGATGCAGCAGCACGAGGAGCAAGTGTTGGTCTTCAGCTTGCGTTAAATATTGGTGCAATGTTACTTGCATTTATTGCATTAATTGCATTATTGAATGGTTTATTAGGTGGGGTAGGAAATCTATTAGGCTTTGAAGGTTTAACGATTGAAATAATTTTAGGGTATTTATTTGCACCAATCGCTTTTGCAATAGGTGTACCTTGGGCCGAAGCTGTAACTGCTGGAGGATTTATCGGTCAAAAGTTAGTGTTAAATGAATTTGTGGCATATGCTTCTTTCGCTCCACAAATTGAAGACCTAACTCCGAAAACAGTTGCTGTTATAAGTTTTGCACTTTGTGGATTCGCAAATATATCATCATTAGGAATTCTCTTAGGTGGGCTAGGAAATTTAGCGCCAAATCGTCGTGGTGATATAGCAAGAATGGGATTAAAGGCAGTGTTAGCAGGAATGCTTGCGTCATTGCTTAGTGCCGCTATCGCTGGAATGTTATTATAGATTAGAATATACAAATTTCAGAGGGTTTAGTAATTTCATAAAATGGAGGAAAATATAGTGAATAATAACTTAGCAAAAATGATCGATCATACTTTATTAAAACCTGAAACTCGTCAAGAAGAAATCGAGAAATTAGTAAATGAAGCGAAGGAATACAAATTTGCTTCAGTATGTGTAAATCCAACGTGGGTAAAGCTATCAGCTGAAATGTTAAAGGATACGCCAGAAGTAAAAGTTTGTACAGTAATTGGATTCCCTTTAGGTGCAACAACTCCTGAAGTGAAGGCATTTGAGACGAATAATGCGATTGAAAATGGAGCAACAGAAGTTGATATGGTTATCAATATTAGTGCATTAAAAAGTGGGAACGATGAACTAGTTGAAAAAGATATTAAAGCAGTTGTTGAAGCAGCAAAAGGGAAAGCATTGACAAAGGTTATTATTGAGACATGTTTATTAACTGAAGAAGAGAAAGTCCGCGCTTGTGAATTATCAGTTCGTGCAGGAGCAGATTTTGTAAAAACTTCAACAGGCTTTTCAACGGGAGGCGCAACTGTTGAGGATGTCGCACTAATGCGTAAAACGGTTGGACCTAATATCGGTGTGAAAGCATCTGGAGGCGTTCGAAACTTACAAGATGCTGACGCAATGACAGAAGCTGGTGCAACTCGTATCGGAACGAGCTCTGGCGTGAAACTAGTAAAAGGCGAAGAATCAACGACTTCATATTAAGTCTCATTTTCTTAGTGCTTATTCAAAATATTTGAAAAGAAGGGTTAACAATGAAAGAACTAGTCTTAAGTTTATTAGCTGGTATGATAATCGGCATTGTATTTAAAGCATTAAAACTTCCATTACCAGCTCCACCTGTTTTAGCAGGCGTATTAGGCGTATTCGGTGTGTATCTTGGGGGAATTGTAGCAAACTGGTTATTCGGTATGTTTTTCCAAAGCTAAATTGAGTTTAGAAAAGGGTTTATTTCTTATCTATTAGTGAGTGTTCAAAAAGAGTGCAAATGTAAAAGCAAGTCCAACTAAGAATTGCATCTTTCAATGGCAAATACGGATTAAACAATTTTGACCATTCTGATCATGTTGCTTGACTTTTTGAACAAACTCCAAAAAAGGGTTGAAGGGATGAGTCAGATGAACAAAGAAACTCTCATTCAAGAGGCGAAAAAGGCGAGAGAGCGCGCATATGCGCCTTACTCAAAATTTAAGGTTGGCGCTGCTTTATTAACAAAGGATGATCAAGTCTATCATGGGTGTAATATAGAAAATGCTGCATACAGTATGTGTAATTGTGCAGAAAGAACAGCCCTTTTTAAGGCTTATTCTGATGGTAATAAAGAGTATAAAGCTTTAGTTGTAGTCGCTGATACTGAACGACCTGTTCCACCTTGTGGTGCTTGTCGACAAGTAATATCAGAATTGTGTAACCCAGATATGGAAGTTGTATTAACCAATCTAAATGGTGATGTTCAAGAAACCACTGTACAGGATTTATTGCCAGGTGGATTCTCACCAAAAGATTTAGAAAAACAATAATATGTCGCAAAACTAATAGGCAGGCCTAACAATAATAGGTCTGCTTTTTGTATGGAAACGGTTAGTTAATAATTTGAAGAATACCTATATACGTCTGCTTTCGGCATAGATTGTTGTTTTTCGTACATTATTATTTAACTCTGATAAAACTCATTATATTGTCCATTTTTATAAAAATTGCAACAAAGTTTACGAAAAGAACCTTGATGAATACTTAATTTTCCATCGGTAAAAATGGTTAAAAACTTTTCTCCATGTTTTGAAACTAATTGCCTTAACGATACGTATAAAATATAACAGGAATAAACTTGTTTACAAAATGTAACAATGCTAATATAAGGGAAAAATAACCTTAATATTCGAATTTTTTATGTGCAATGTTACATTTTGAACTCTATAGTTAGGAGAAGAGTGAACATGAAAAAATTGATCCTTCATACTATAAGAATAGCTATTTCATTTAGTATAAGTGTTGTTGGTGCGGTTGTACTTTTCTTTGTGACTGGTTTTATATGGTGGGCAGCTATTTTAGGTGGGGGTGCCACTTACTTTCTTGTTTCGGCAATATTTCGTAGAAAATTTCTACCGGCCAATCAGGACGTTGTAAAAGAAGAAAGGGCATATGTTAAGAAAAATATTCGTGAGATAAAACCTAAAGTTAAAGAAATTGGGAGCTATCGATACAAAGTTCGCTCTATTAGAGTATATCAAACAGTAAATAAGGTTCATAAAATTCTTAAGCAAATTTTAGAGATAGCTGAAAGAGAACCACAGCGATATAGAAACGTTCAATCTGTTTTTACAACGTATGTGGACTCAACATTACTTATTGTAAAAAAATATTCTGAGTTAGCTTCACAACCAGTCAAAAACAAGGAATTGTATATATCGATGAGAGAAGTGGAGGAAACACTTGAAGAATTAGCAGCATCCATAGAAAAAGAACTCCTACAAATCCTTTCAGATGACATTACAGACCTTGATATAGAATGTAAATTAGTAAAGCAGTCACTTCAGGAAACTGGTTATTCATTTGAAGAGCGTACGAAAGAACAGACTGCTTCAGCAAAAAACAACATTATTAAATGAACGATATTGCTAGGCTCTATTCGCTATAGTAAAAGAAAGGGGAAAAAAGAATGAATGAAAAAGAATTAAACCTTCAAATGAATCGTTTAGATACAGCTAATATTGATACACTACTAGAAAACCCATTTGGTGACCCACAGCGTTCATTAATGAACGAACAAAGTACTGAAACAGTAGAACCATCAAAGCTTATTTTAACTTTGAAGCCCGAACATCAAGTAAAGGCCAAATCATTAGCTGAGCAAATAGACCCTACTAATCAACAAGCAATTGTTCAATATGGTGTAGCGGCTCAGGCAGAGTTATCTAAGTTTTCTCATGATATGTTAAATCATGTGCAAACGAAAGATGCAGGTCCAGTGGGAGAAGTAATAACAGAATTAATGAGTAGAATTAAAGAGGTAAATCCAGAAGACTTCGAAGTACAAAAACGTGGTTTCTTCTCTCGCGTATTTGGTTCTTTTGCTCAATCGGTTAATAATATACTGTCAAAGTATCAGAAGATTGGACTTGAAATTGATAAAATAGGTGACAAGCTTGAAAAAAACCGACAAATGCTATTTCGAGATATTATGATGCTTGATACTTTATACGAGAAAAATAAGGAGTATTTTGAAGCATTAAACATTTATATTGCCGCAGCTGAAGTCAAGCTAGAAGACCTTCGAACGAATACAATCCCCATCTTGCAACAAAAAGCACAATCTTCTGGTAATCAAATGGAGATTCAAGAAATAAATGACCTTATGCAATTTGTTGATCGATTAGAAAAGCGAACTCATGATTTAAAGCTCAGCAGGCAAATTACAATTCAAACTGCTCCACAAATTCGAATGATTCAAAATATGAATCAGACATTAGTTGAACGTATTCAGTCTTCAATACTTACTGCGATTCCATTATGGAAAAATCAAATTGTTATAGCTATTACTCTTTTCCGACAAAAGAAAGCTGTTGAGGCGCAAAAGCAAGTAACAAAAACAACGAACGAGTTACTATTAAAAAACTCTGATATGCTTAAAGCAAACACAATTGATGTTGCGAAGGAAAATGAAAAGGGAGTAGTAGATATTGAAACACTAAAGCAAACACAAACGAATTTATTAACAACATTAGAAGAAACGTTAAAAATTCAGCAAGAAGGCAGAATGAAGCGCCAGCAAATTGAAAAGGATATTACAACAATGGAACAGGATTTAAAAAACAAGTTATTATCGATGAAAAACGCATAATTTGCTTGAAAGATGCTATTTATAACCTTTGTTGCTTTAGATGCAATATTTGAACAGGCAATGTATAAATGAACACTATAAAGGGTCAGCCCACAATAAGGTACAAGCTAGTCGTTGTACTTTATCGTGGGCTGGTTTGTTCTGACCTAATTTTGTTTAATTTTTTACCATATGTCCAATTGTGATAGCCGCACAAAATCGCCCTAGACGTTCTAGTGTTTATAAAGCAAAAAGTGATGAAAACAGGCTTTGGTAATTTTTTATATTGTCGCCTTCATGGTTAATTTACTTATTAAGGTATTAAAAACGTTCACAATTAACGTTCCTGGTATCTTATATAAATGGATATAATTACCATTTTGATCTTCTAATTTAGTTGAAATTTAAACAAGTTTTACAAAAAGAGTCTTTATTTAAGAACTTGTAAAATAAGCTGTAATTTGAATAGGTGAGGGGTAATATATATAAGTAAATAGGACGAGTAAAGGGACTGAATAACAATGAAAAAGGGGATAAGAATAACGCTGTTTGTTATTGTTTTATTCGGTTGTATAGGCGGATATTATTATATTAAACTTAAGCCGGTAAATCATTTTGCTGAACATAAAATACCGCAAATCGCAACACCCGAAAAGGTAGACGAATTAAAAGTGCAAGACAGTCTTCAAAGTAATGAAGAAGGAGAGAAACAAGAAGAAAATGCCGATATTACAAAAGGTAGGAAGGCCATTCACTTACAAAAAAAGAATTTAGATAAGAAATACAAACAAATTGATAGCTTTAATTTGTTACTTCTAGGTCTTGACGCACGTAAACAAGAAGCTTCACGTACAGATGTAATTATGCTTGCAAATATCCATCCCGAACAAGAAAAGATAACTGTTTTATCTATTCCACGCGATACATTAGTTCAAGTAGAAGGTGTAGGTGCCACTAAGATTAATCACGCTCATTTACTTGGAGAGCTTGAAGGCGGAAATGGATCTGGGACGGAAGCTACAATACAAACGGTAAGTAATTTATGTAAGTGCACAATTAATTATTATGTGAAAACAAATTTTGAAGGCTTTATAGATGTTGTGGATGCCGTGGGTGGTATTGAAATAGAGCTAAAGGAACCTATAACATTGACAGATAAAAATATTACGCTTGATAATAAAAATATTCTTTATCTTGATGGGGATCTAGCTTTGTCACTTGTTAGAGAACGTAAATCATTGTCTGAAGGAGATTTTGGGCGCCAGCAACATCAAGCACTCGTACTAAAATCATTAGTCAAGACAGCCCTCCAGCCAAAGAATATTCCAAAGGTACCTACCATTTATCGAAACGTTAAACAAGCAATAATTGATACAAACGTATCTGAAAGTGATATCTTTAGTATGGCTATGCTGTTTAAAGGGATTACAACCGAAGATATCTCCTATTTTCAATTACCAGGAAATGAAGGATATGCGATGGATCCTTTAGTTAATTCGCGATTGTATTATTGGATACCTGATGTGAATGAGATGAATGAACTGTTGAAACATTTCAATAAAGAATAATATATTAGTAGTGATGCTATGAAAGTTGATAGGTGGTTTTGAATGACAATACTTAATAATGACTGGTCACAATTATTAGAGGAAGAATTTAACAAGACGTATTATAAAAAGCTACGTCAAAATTTGAAACACGAATATAATACTGAAACGATTTACCCTGATATGTATAGTATATTTAATGCTTTACATCATACACCTTATCATAAAGTGAAAGTTGTCATTATTGGACAAGACCCTTATCATGGTCCAAATCAGGCACATGGCTTAAGCTTTTCGGTTCAACCTGGTATTCCTGTTCCACCCTCGTTAAAAAATATATATAAAGAATTACAAAATGACATCGGTTGCACTATACCGAACCATGGATATTTATTAAAGTGGACAGAAGAAGGGGTATTGTTGTTAAATACAACATTAACTGTGAGGAAAGGACAGCCCAGCTCCCATCGAGGGCTTGGGTGGGAATTGTTCACAGACAAAATAATTGAAGTATTAAATGAACGTGAAAAGCCGGTAATTTTTATTCTTTGGGGTAGACATGCTCAAGAAAAACAAAAACTAGTTTCAAATAGTCATCACTTTATCATTGAGTCACCTCATCCGAGTCCTTTTTCTGCTAATCGTGGTTTTTTCGGCAGTAACCCCTTTTCGAAAGCAAATAGTTATTTACGGCAAATTGATAGCGAAGAAATTGATTGGCAAATCGATCCACTAAATACATAGATAAAGGCTGTTTACGCATTGATCGTAGTTTTTCATATTAAGGGGAAAAACACGCATATATCTAACGTTAGCGGTATTTTTGTTTACTATAAAAATTATGTGGCTTAGATAAAATGTATCTAATTGTAAAAGGTTTAGAATAAATAAATGGAGTTTACAAAAATACCCTAGGTATACTATCAAAGGTATATTTGCTGAACCGTGAAGATGATAGTGATACAATAAAAACACAATATAATTAATGGGGAGCATAAAGGGTGAAATAATATGAGTGACCAAAGAGTAAATTGTTTTAATTGTACCCATTTTTACACAACGTGGGATCCAAAATTCCCAAGAGGCTGCAAAGCTTTTAATTTTAAAACAGACATTATTCCATCCTTACGTGTATTCCAATCCTCAGGGAAGTCGTGCATGAAATTTCAGGAGAAGAGAAAAAGAGGGTCTTGATAGAAGGAGGGGCGTGGTGAAAGTATCCAAACATATCGTTATTTCTTTAATAGGAATGACGATAATTATTATCGTTGGAGGACTTGGGTTTGCCTTTCTTGAAGGGATTAGTTTTTTTGATGCTTTGTGGATGACAGCAATTACCGTACTGACGGTAGGTTACGGTGATATTATACCTCAAACAATAGGCGGGCGCATATTTGGCTTGCTCATTATTCCTATTGGAGTTGGACTAGTAGGGTATACACTAGCAGCAATGTCGGCTGCAATTATTGAAGGAAAGTTATCACAAAGTGTATGGAGGCGTCGTATGCATCAACAAATTGACAATCTATCAAATCATATGATTATTTGCGGAATAGGTCGTGTAGGTGAACAAGTGCTGCAGAGATTTATACAAGAAGGGGTTCAAGTTGTTGTTATTGAACGTGATAAAGAAAGAGTGGAACAAATAGAAGAGAATTTTCTATACATAGTAGGTGACGCAACTGAGGATCGGGTTTTATATAATGCAGGAATAGAACGAGCAAAAGGGTTAGTAGCAACGCTACCTGATGATGCTTCAAATGTATTTGTGTCATTAACTGCAAAAGGATTAAACCCAAAGATTCAAATTGTGGCTAGAGCAGAGAAAGTTGAATCTGAAGAAAAGCTTCGCATTGCTGGAGCAAGCAAAGTTATTAATCCTTCCTCACTAGGGGGGAGGAGGATGGCAATGTCAGTTGTAAAACCTATTAGTGTTGACTACATAGATACGATTCTACAATTAGGTAAAGACGAATATGGGGTTGAAGAAATTATCATCCAACCTAGATCAAAAGTTGTCAATAGCTCTTTACGAGATAATAATATTCGCAGTGTGTACGGTGTAACGATTGTAGCGATAAAAAGAAAACATGAGCTAATTAGTAACCCTCACCCAGATGAACGATTAAAAGAAGGTGACTTAACAATAGTGTTTGGTGCAAAGGATCAATTAGTGAAATTTGAAGAAGCTACAAAATCTAGTATATAATAATCATTTATCCTATACTTTGGAACTTTCTTAAAGGCTGTTTACGCATTAATTGTTGCTTTCTGTACTAAGAGCCAAACACGCACATAATTAGTGTTCGTGGCATCTTTTCTTCTGTACAACAATGACGAACCAAGTAAAACCACTTTTTATTGGTACTAATTGAATAACAATAGCAACAAAGATTACGAAAAGAGCCTTCTTAAAAAATATGAACTCAGGAGGTGGGGAGTTTGAAGGTACCAGTTCAAATGATACTTGATAAAATTGGTGAAGAGCTGTCAAAAGCAAACCAGTCAAATGATGAAGGCAGACTTCGCGAACATATTGCTAGTATCCACTCTTTGTGTGATGTCGTATTATCATCTAATTCTGTAGAGGGCAATCGTAAAAAAACGATTCCAGAAATACAACAAATGTCAATTAAACAACATAATAAAGTAAATGTAGATGAAGCAAATGGAGATTCATTACTAGATTTTTAAAATTGGGGGACTAACAAACATGAAAATATTGCTAATGATTGGAGCAATTAATGGTTTTTTAGCGGTAGCACTAGGAGCATTTGGTGCACACGGTTTAGAGGGCAAAATTCCAGCAAAGTATATAGAGACATGGAAAACTGGCGTCACTTATCAAATGTTTCATACTACGGCAATCATGATTATCGCTTTGATTGCAGGTAAATTTCCAAATACACCTTCTCTTACGTGGGCAGGTTGGTTTATGTTAATTGGAATTATTTTATTTTCCGGAAGTCTTTATGTTCTAAGTGTTACTCAAGTAAAAGTGTTAGGAGCAATTACACCATTAGGTGGTGTGGCGTTCTTAATTGGATGGGTTCTTCTCGGATATGCAGTCATGAAACATATGTAAAAAAGGGGGTGTCTAAGTCGAATTTCGACAAATAGACTCCCCTTTTCTATTGGTAAAGCTCTTTTCATAAGGCTGTTTTCGCATTGATTCTTGCTTTTCGTTCTAAGGTGTAAGCACGTATATATCTAGCGTTCGTGGCATCTTTTCTTCTGTACAAAGATGACTAACATATTTATGGTACTAATTTGATAAAAATAGCAACAAAGTTTACGAAAAAGAGCCTTTCATAAACTTTATTGCTTTTTTTCACTGCCTAGGATTACATATCTTATGGATATTTATCCTAAATGCTATCGTAGCGAAGCCACCAGAGTCCTTCAAGGGCACTTCACCATTCCATCCGAAGGCAAAATGCGCCTTCATCTGAAATGGATCGAATGCTTGTTAGGAGAAGTCATGGTTAATGACATTTCACCTGGCCCACAAGAAGAGGGCTGCTTCTAGGTGAAATTGTAGTTAGTTTAGTTTTTTTATCACCTAGGAGAGTAGCTTACAATTCTATCTGGGTAATATTCTATTTCTTCATCAAAGGTAATATAATCTAGATACACCATCAATAATACATAGCGCTTTTCCGACTCAGAATCGCTAAGTATGATATGGTCACGCCCAGCAGCCTCAATCATTCCTTTAAATATTTGTGTTCTTCCTTCTCGACCATTTTCAAAGGTCATATAAACAGTTGCTACCTTCCCTTTATTTAATCGTAGTATATTTTCAATATAAGATTCTTCAAGTGGTAACATATCTGGTACTTGTGGACCTGTTGTTGGGGCAGAAGTTGGTTGTGGTACTTGTTGTTGCTGTCCATATTGGTACGGGTATCTATATGGGTATGATGTTTGGGATTGATAAACTCCATAGTTCCCCTGATTATAATTATTTGTCATCAAATTCCTCCTCTACATCAAAATAGGTTTAATACACTTTAGGACATTCCGACTGAGTCGGTGCAAAAAAACAATGGGATTTGAAACGTCCGGTATTCCATTGATTAAACCATTGTGCTGGGCAATCGCCTTCAGGCCTGAAAAACCATAATGTATTTGTTGCAGGGTGAAATCTTTCTCCATTTATGAGTCTTCTAGCTAGCTGTTTGTCAGATTCTCTTGCACGCTGATAAAAGTATCCTTTTATGGTTGCTTCAAATCCACCCGGGCGCTGAAAGACCATTTTTTGTATTGATGTAATGTCTCTAAAATCTAAACAACTGGCTCTAACTCGGTTCACACTAGTATTACCGGCCATTAACATACCGAGTTTGCCATCTCCCTCTGCCTCTGCACGAATTAAGCGTGCAAGTAAATCTACATCTTTTTCTGTATAAGGAATTACCGCCATCTTCTCACCTCACTTACAAATAGGTATCCACCTACAATTTCGTACAATATTACTCTATTTAAGTAAGTGAAAATGGTTCCTTATTTTTGAAAAATGATGATTTCTATTTAATAGATATGAGTTGAGCATTTTAGATATGCATTAAATTCAAGTAAAAAGAAAATGACCCATATATGTATATGAGCCACTTTCCTTTTGTTTGAATGAGTATAGATATTTACACGTGTAGTAGTTGATTTAATTTTTCTTCATTCAAAATGTTACCGACAAAAAACGTTCCAAATTCACCATAACGAGCACTTACCTCATCAAAACGCATTTCGTACACTAACTTCTTAAATTGTAAAACATCATCTGCAAAAAGTGTTACACCCCATTCGTAATCATCGAAGCCGACTGAACCTGAAATTACTTGTTTAACTTTTCCTGCATATTTCCTACCTATCATGCCATGTGAACGCATTAATGCTCGACGTTCCTCCATCGGGAGCATATACCAATTGTCATCACCTTGACGACGCTTATCCATAGGATAGAAGCAAATATGATTTGCTTTAGGTAAGGTAGGGTATAGCCTTTTTAGGATTTCAGGGTTTTGATACGGGTCTTCATCAGCTGGTAAGTAGTTACTTAACTCAACCACTGACACATACGAATATGTAGGAATGGTATACTCAGCAAGTTTAGTTTTATTAAATGCATTTTCTATTTCATTAATTTCTTCCATTGTAGGTCTTAAAATCATGAGCATAAAATCTGCTTTTTGCCCAACAATTGAATAGAATGCATGGCTACCCTGTTGGTTTTCTTCAACAAGACCCCATTTTTCAAGTAAACCAACAAACTCATGAATTGCGGTTTGACGCTCATCACTTGTTAGTCGTTTCCAAGAAGACCAGTCAATTGCACGTAAATCATGTAGACAATACCAGCCATCTAACGTTTTAGCTGCTTCACTCATATTGATACCCATCTCCTTCATTATGTATGATATGACAATTATAGTTTACTCTAATTAGATCATGATATAAAATATATAGCATTTCTAATATACCACAGTTTATGCATTACTAAGAAACACGAAACATTTTTGTTCATTAGTGTTTCGTACTAACACGTACATCCCTAGAGTTTGTGGCCAGCTATCCTTCTATAAAACAGATGACACTTGCATGAACTTTCTTTGGTTTTTATAATTCAGCAAAATAATAATAAAGAGCTTTCTGAAAAGGCTAACGCTGTAATATGTGTGAACGAAGTGTGACTACGTATATTAGTTTTGACAAATTTACCTCTACTTACGTATAAATGTGTTTTTTTTGTGAATTATGAAAAGATAAACTTCTTTCATGTAAGCGTTATCTTAAGATAGATTTATTGATTTTCAGTAATAGTCAAGTATTCTAAATATAACGAGTAATGATGAGAGCAAAGGAGGAAAAACATATGTCACAGTTATTCAACATATTAGAAGAGAAAATTAAGGGTGAAAACATCCGTATTGTCTTTCCAGAAGGGAATGATAATCGAATTTTAGAAGCTGTAAGCCGTTTAGCACAAGAGGAAATTATTAAACCAATCATTATTGGGAATCCAGGTGAACTCCAAGCAAAAGCTGAAGCACTAGAAGTATCGTTGAGTGGAGTCGAAATATACGATCCTGAACAATATGATGAAATGAGCACGTTAGTCGATGCTTTTGTTGAGAGAAGGAAAGGCAAAGTTACAAAAGAACAAGCATACAAAATGTTACTAGATGAAAATTATTTTGGTACAATGCTTGTATATACAGAAAAAGCTCATGGGTTAGTAAGTGGCGCAGCCCATTCTACAGCAGATACAGTTCGTCCGGCATTACAAATAATTAAAACAAAAGAAGGTGTTAAGAAGACATCGGGTGTATTCATCATGGTTCGTGATACCGAAAAGTATGTATTTGCTGATTGTGCAATTAATATTGCACCTGATAGTCAAGACTTAGCTGAAATTGCAATAGAAAGTACCTATACAGCACAAATGTTTAATATTGAACCAAAAGTTGCTATGCTCAGCTTTTCCACAAAAGGTTCAGCCAAATCACCTGAAACCGAAAAGGTAATTGAAGCAGTTCGTTTGGCAAAAGAAAGAAACCCTGAATTAATGGTTGAGGGAGAATTGCAATTTGATGCAGCATTTGTACCTTCTGTTGCACAAAAGAAAGCACCTGATGCGCTTATTCAAGGCGATGCTAATGTGTTTATATTCCCGAGCCTTGAAGCAGGGAATATTGGATATAAAATTGCTCAAAGATTAGGGAATTTTGAAGCGGTAGGTCCAATATTGCAAGGGTTAAATAAGCCTGTCAACGATTTGTCCCGTGGTTGTAACCAAGAGGATGTATATAAATTAGCTCTTATTACAGCAGCTCAAGCACTGCAAAAATAATGAAAATATGTTAGGGGACGCATATCATGTATACTCAGTCAAAGAGCTTATTAGAGCAAAATAGATGGAGAATCATTGATCAATCTAGTGTAGGTCCACATTTTGATGCGCTCCAATCTTTTGCTATTGATGATACGTTATGCTCTTCTGTAGGGAAAAATGAAGCTGTGACAACAGCACGTTCATGGGTTCATCACAATACGATTGTGCTGGGTATTCAAGATACAAAGCTCCCTTACCTAACTGATGGCGTTCGTTATTTGCAGTCGCAAGGATATCGAGTGATTGTAAGAAATTCAGGGGGCTTAGCAGTTGTTTTAGATGAAGGAGTTTTGAATATATCTCTCATTTTCCCTGATACAGAAAAAGGGATCGATATAAATAGGGGCTATGATGCCATGGTGGAACTAGTAAAGCATATGCTTTCTCCTTTTCATTTACAGATCGAGGCTAAGGAAATCATCGGTTCATATTGTCCTGGAAGTTACGACCTAAGTGTAGCAGGAAAGAAATTTGCAGGAATTTCTCAACGAAGGGTTAGAGGTGGAGTGGCGGTACAAATTTATCTTTGTGTGACTGGTAGTGGGGGAGAGCGTGCAAATTTGATTAAGGATTTTTATAACAAATCAATCAAAGGCATCGAAACTAAATATGTTTACCCTGACGTAAAGCCTGAAACGATGGCTTCATTAAACGAATTGACAGGTGAATCAAGCACAATTCAAGATATGATGTTAGCATTGTTAACTACGCTAAAGAATATGAGTACGTCTATCTATTCTTCTCAATTAACAGCAGATGAATTAGCATTATTTGAACACAATTATAAGAGAGTCATTGAACGCAATGAAAAAGCACTTAACATCTAGGTTAGGTGCTTTTTCATATATCTAGTTCCATTGTATATCCTCTTGAGGCGCGTAAGCATTTCACTTGAAGTCAAAAAATGCCTTCAAGTGAAATGCTTCCAGTGCTTGTCGGGGATGATCAAGGCGCATGCGCTTTTCTCTTTGTCTAGCTACGCCTCCTTGCCTCTCGAGTCGTTTCACCTTTTCATCAGAAGACATAAAGCGTCTTCAGTTGAAAAGGTTCCAACGCTTTTCGAGGCAGTTCAAGTCGGCTTCGCTTTTCTACTTGTCGCCGATAAGCGGGCACCTTGCGCCTTTCTTCCTACTTCGCCATTTTTTCTAGGTTGCCGTTTTTATCCATCTTAAAGGCTGTAGCCGGACTTTGTTCTTCCTCAATTAAAACTAGCTTTCTTGCACGATTCATGATTTTCATTAGCGTATCGTAATCTTCTTGTATTGAAATAGAACTTTGCTGTAGTTTTGAAATGTTTTCAGAAAATGTTTTATTTTGTTTAGACATTTCTTCATTTTCTTGTCGTAATCTTTCATTTTCTTTACGTAGAAAATCGATATTACTAGTGTTTTGTTGTAATGATTGTAAGAAAGAGACCACCTGATCTAGTGTAACGTCCTTGTTACTTTCTATAGCATTTATATTTAAGTCTTTAATAGAAGGAACAGTCGGTTTATATAATAGAGTCTTTTTAACCTGTTGGTGTTTTCCTAAAGAGCGTTGCCGTTGCTTACGTTGCTTTCTTGCTAACTCTAGCGCTTTCTGATAGTTGTTACGTACGACTGCATTCCAACGAAAGCCACATGCTGCCGATGTGCGGTTTAATTTGTCTCCAACTTCTTCAAAGGCATTTAACTGTGTACTACCTTCACGAACATGCCTTAGTATTGTTTCAGCTAATAATAAATCATCTTCTTCTGTCCATGCATCCTGTCTTTCTTTCATACTCTCAACTCCCAATTTTTATAAAATATTTTATTAATAGCATTGACAAGTTCAAATTTCTTTATACTTACTGTTTTTGTATTTTGGTTGCTTTTGGGCTGTTTGCTTCTTTCATCATTAGTGCTAAAGACGAATATAACAAGCGTTCGGGTCACTTTTCCTCCTATAAAAGCTATAAAATTCATATATTACACATCAGTTACTCAAATGTAAGCGGCAAAAGCAACAAAGCTATTGCGAAGCTTATTATCGATAGTGCATATAATTATTTCCAAGTAGATTAAGATATTATCTCTGGCAAATGGTGTAATTAAAACTCAGCACTTGCATTACCAATCAATTAAATGTAAAATACCCTTTAGCCATTGACGAAATAATATATATTTTTATTATTATTCATGAAGAAGGTTTTAGAAGGGGCTGTACTGTATGGCAAATGAATTTCGTATTTGTGACGATTGTCAAGCAACAAATATTAAAACATTGCTACCTCGTTTAAAGAAAATAGATCCAAATGCAAGCATAGATATAGGCTGTCAGTCCTACTGTGGACCTGGGAGAAAAAAAGCATTTGCATTTGTAAATAATCGTCCTATTTCCGCAAAGGATGAAAATGAGTTACTCGAGAAGGTAGAGAAAAAAATGAAGAAAAAGTAAAAATCACCTTTGTTTTATGAATAAGGTGATTTTTACTTTTGTAACGGATTATTCCCATGTGCTTATAAATTTTTTTAGTGAGATAAATAATGATAAAATCAAGAGTTTTTTTGTCATTGATTAGGAGATATAATATAAAATATGTCAAACGAAAAGAGGGAATTGGATGACATATGCCAATGAAAAACTGACGGAGGAAAAGGTTTTTAAAGACCCTGTCCACCGATATGTCCACGTACGCGATAAAGTCATCTGGGATTTAATAGGAACTGCAGAGTTTCAGCGCTTAAGGCGAATTAAACAGTTAGGTACAACTTATTTAACCTTTCATGGTGCAGAGCATAGTCGGTTTAGTCATTCACTGGGAGTTTATGAAATTATTCGTAGAATTATAGATGATGTATTTGACGGCCGGCCAGAATGGAATAGTGAAGAGAGGCTACTCTGCTTGTGTTCAGCACTGTTACATGATTTAGGTCATGGCCCATTTTCACATTCTTTTGAAAAGGTTTTTCACCTTGATCATGAAAATTTTACTCAATTAATTATTCGTGAGGATACAGAGGTGAACCGTGTTTTGCGAAAGGTTGGCCAACATTTCCCAAAACAGGTCGCTGAAGTGATAGCAAAAACATACGAAAATAAGTTAGTAGTCGGTTTAATCTCAAGTCAAATAGATGCAGATCGTATGGATTATCTACAGCGAGATGCTTATTATACGGGCGTTAGTTATGGACACTTTGATATGGAACGAATACTTCGTGTGATGCGACCTCGTGAAGATCAAGTAGTAATAAAACAAAGTGGCATGCATGCGGTAGAAGATTATATTATGAGTCGTTATCAAATGTATTGGCAAGTATATTTTCATCCGGTTACTCGCAGTGCTGAAGTTATTTTAACTAAGATATTGCATCGAGCTATGCACTTATACAAAGAAAACTACTCATTTAAAAGCCCACCTGTACATTTTTACTCATTGTTCGAGAATAAACTTGAGCTTGCTGACTATCTGAAATTAGACGAAGGTGTGATCTTGTACTATTTTCAGGAGTGGCAAGAGGAAGAAGATGCTATTTTACGTGATTTGTGTCAACGTTTTTTAAATCGAAATCTATTCAAGTATGTCGAGTTCAATCCATCGAATGACGAAATGACTAAATTAATTGAATTAACAAAGCTTTTTAATGAAGCAGGCATTGACCCTGAATATTATTTAGTAGTTGATTCCTCATCAGACTTACCTTATGATTTTTACCGTCCTGGTGAAGAAGAGGAAAGATTACCTATCCAATTATTAATGGCGAATGAAGAAATCCATGAGCTATCGAGAGAGTCAGCAATTGTTGAAGCGATTTCTGGAAAGCGTAGAACTGACCATAAACTTTATTTCCCTCAGGATTTGTTAGAAGATCGTTCATCCAATCCAAATATTAAGAAAAAAATAACAGAATTACTATATACGAAGGTTAAGTCATAGATGTATTTAAAAGGGACGACAACATTGTCGTAAGTATATCCTATATAAATTTAGCCATTTTTCCATTTTTCCATTCTTTTTTTAAGGTGTGTTAAAAGGGCGTTAGGAGATGAACGGAATTGTTATTAGAACATGCAAAAGTTATGAAAGCATTCTCGGAAGCAGGAGAGATAGTCGGACGTAAAAAGCTTCAAAAGATGATTTTTATCGCAAAAAAAATGAAAGATCCATTTTATGAAAAATATAATTTTCATTTTTACGGACCTTATTCCGAAGAACTTACATTACGAGTTGAAGAGCTTTGTAATTTAGGTTATATACATGAAGAAATTGAGAAGAAAGCAGGATACTCCCAGTATCGATATTCACTAACTGAATCAGGAGAACAATTCTTGAATCACTATGAATTGGACATGCCTTTTTTGCAAAATTGGATCTGTGATTTAAATGAGCAAAATGCTAGATTTTTGGAGCTTGTATCTACGATTATTTATTTTGAAGATTTAAGTAAGGATGAAGTGAAGGAAAAGGTATTCACGATAAAAAGTAAGCAAAACTATTCAGAGGAAGAATTTGAAGAAGCAATAACATATATTGACGTCTTAAGAAAGTCAGTAACAAGCTAAGGCTGTTTTCGCATTGCTTGTTTCATGGCACTTTTGCTATTAGAAATAGTAGTAACAGAGTTTACTTAGAGCTTAAAGGAATGAGCTAATCACTCATCCCTTTAATGTCTACCTTTTATTCATCACTTAAACGTTTTCCACCAATAGCATAATGACTTTTAGTCATCTCATCTATAAATACTACAATTTTTTCAGCAGGTGCACCTGTTGTTTCAGAAACAGCAGCAGTTACCTTTTCAACAAGCTGGTTCTTCTGTTCTTCTGAACGTCCCTCAAGCATTTTGACAGTAATATATGGCATTTGATGTCTCTCCTTTTTACAGTAGTAAGGTATATAAAAATTAACATGTGTAAGCTTTGCGGAGGAGCTACATTCATAGTATGGACGCTAGCCATATGGACGGGCTTTTCAAAGTAGAGGTCAAACCACTTTACCGGAAGGAAAGCACTCCATGCATGAGGACTCCGCTGTTAATGGAATGTTAAGACCGTTTCGACATTCTTTTGCCCTATCCTTGGGTTCACTTTTGCTTAACGCTCTATGTACAAAATACACTTATGTATTATCTCCGCTTTTCGTTTTAATTCTACCACGTTTAATTTAACAATTCGAATTTTCATAGTCAATTGTGTATACTATTATTGCATATATAAAAAGTGAACAAAAAGGAGAAACATAGTGAGCAATTTTTTAGCATTTCCTATTGAACAAATCCCATATGTAGTGATTGCTTTAGTAATAGCATTTACCTTACACGAATTTGCTCATGCTTATGTCGCATATAAATTTGGTGACATGACAGCAAAAAATCAAGGTAGACTTACACTTTCACCACTTTCACATTTGGATCCAATAGGAACTTTATTAATATTTATTGCAGGTTTTGGCTGGGCTAAACCAGTACCCGTTAATCGTTACTTCTTTAAAAATCCTCGTTTGGCTGGTGTTTTAGTATCAATAGCTGGACCTTTAAGTAATTTGGTAATAGCTTTTGTTGGGCTATTCATTTTGAATGCTATGGTTCATTTTGGGATCATTGGCCTTTTACCAATAGGGTTTGGTGACAGCTTATATTCGTTTTTTATTATACTAATAAATTTAAATGTTCTTCTATTCGTATTTAACTTGTTACCATTTCCACCACTTGATGGGTATCGCGTCATTGAAGACTTATCACCACCTGATATTCGGGCAAAATTGACACAGTATGAAAACTATGGAGCTCTCATTTTTTTAATATTAGTCATAACACCTTTAGACAGATATACAATTCAACCGATTTTTAATACGTTTATTCCTTTTGTTAATAACATACTAGCAACCATAATGAATATTATATTTTAGTGTATTTTGTAAGGCATGTTACTACAGTGTAATGAAGTAACTTCAATATAGCAGTTTCGCAAAGGAGGAAGATATGGTATGGAAAAAGATAACAAGAAAAAAGTTGGGTTTACAATTATAAAAAAAAGTGATTCGACAGATGGCCATGGTGGGTTTGGAGTAGGTGTTTTAAGCTTAGATAATATATCACCTGTTATTATTGATGTAGAAGAAAAATCTGCTGTTGTTGATATCGGTGCAATGCATGCGCGTAGTGATGTAGAAAGAGGGATAAAATTTCTACCAAACAGAGATGAAGTACCTAATGGGAAATCATATTGGCTCGTTTGGGTTACGATAGAACAGAATCAGGAAGGACCGTTTTATACAGGTGTAACTGCATGTGAAATGACTGTTGATCGTGACATACGTCGTGGTTATAAATCGCTTCCTGAACATGTAAATAATATGGATAGATCGCTTAAGCGCCAGATTATCGTTGAACATATGGATGTATCTTCAAAGCAAGTGCTAGCAGAATTTTTACAAGAGCATAATATTGATATGTGGAATAGATCTGGTGAGCAGCTAAAGAAAGACCTACAATCATCATAGTGCTATTATATTCTATCGAGTCATCTTAATTTATAATTGTTTTCGTATTAAGAAGTAACACATGCTTCTAGAGTTTGTTGTTTCTTTTTTCTGTTGTAACTTACTTACCACATCTTCTCATCTTGATTAATAAGCGCCAAATTTTATAATGATAAATCTTGATGTTATAAGCGAACCGGAGTAAACTTAGTTTTAATGTTATTCACATGTAAAAACTAGGACAAAAACCCTTAACTATGTATGATTAGTTAAGGGTTTTTTACTTATCTAATGTCATGCTATGCTCGTTTAATGTAATATCATTGAAACCAAACTCTAGCAATTTATGTGTTAATTTTTTTCTAATATGAAAAAACAACAATTAAAGCGAAAACAGCCTAATTAAACCAGTCAATAAACCGTTTAAACCAACCTTTATCCTCAATAGGTGCTTGTTTTTTATCAAGTGGCGGCTTTTGTGAGTGTTCATCACAATATTCCTCTGGCTCAGTCCCTTTAACATAATACATTTGTAAGGTAATAGGACAATCATTTGTGGCTAATTTTCCATTGTCGGGGTTAATGTACACTTTTTTAAGATTTCCGGTTGAGTTTCGAAAAGTGAGCACAGGTTCTTTTGTTAATGATTGTTCCATGAAATTAGCCCATATACGTTTTGAATAAGCCCTTTCATCTACTTTATCAATAGTGTAATCTCTGTCATATCCTGTCCATATGCCAGTTACTATTTGTGGTGAATAACCAATCATCCAGCTATCCGTCTTTGTAGTGCCGGATTTGCCAGCATATAGCCTAGTTAAATCATTTTGAATAATGCTACCTGTTACGTTCGTGTAATCGTTTAATTTCTCATCAAACATTCCTTTCATTAACTGCGTCGTAACAAATGCTAGGTCCGGATCAAGAACTTGTTCAGGTGATGGAGCCTCTTCAAAAATAATATTACCATGATGATCAATAACCTTTGTGATGTACGTAGGGTGTATCTGTTTTCCATTGTTAGCAATAGTAGCATACGCTTGTACCATGTCAATCATCCTGACAGGAGAAGTACCGAGAGCTAGTGACGGTACATTGTCTAGTTTACTTGTAATCCCCAATTTCTTAGCAGTTTCTACAAGAATGTTATTCCCTAAATATAAATTAGTTTTTACTGCATATACATTATCGGACAAAGCCATTGCTTGTGCTAATGTAATCGTATCATCTGCGTAATAATTATTATAATTATGAGGTGTGTAAGTCGCTCTACCTTCATCAAAGATAAAGGTTGTTTGTTCACTTCGTAACTTTGTTGAGGCAGTAAAACCTTTTTCTAATGCAGCATAATATAAAAAAGGTTTAAAAGTTGACCCTGGCTGCCTTTCTGCTTGAACAGCCCGATTAAAGGGACTTTCATCATAATCTCTTCCTCCAACCAATGCTTTTACTTCACCGGTATATTGATCCAAAGCTACGAAACTGACTTGTATATCAGATGAAGGATTAATGGTGTTAGAAATTGATTCTTCAGCTAATTTTTGCAGCTCTATATCAAGTGTTGTATACACGTGAAGTCCGCCCATTTCAATAATCCGTTCATCGATGTTTAGTTTGTTCACTAATTCATTCTTCACAATGTCCTGGAAATAGAGCCCTACTTCTTCATGCTTAACCTTTTGCTGTTCGATATATTGTAATTCTTGCTCATAGGCTTTGCTTGCTTCATTTTCTGTAATGTAGTTGTTATTAACCATAGCATTTAATATCGTCCATTGCCGATCTTTTGCTTTTTCTTCGTTAATAAGTGGTGAATAATGTGAGGGTCCTTTTGGAACCCCAGCTAACATACTTGCTTCACTTAACATTAAATCGTTAGCTGACTTTCCAAAATAGTATTGAGCAGCTGCTTCAATTCCATAAGTCCCATGCCCATAATATATCGTATTTAAATAACCTTCTAAAATGTCATTTTTGCTATAGTTCATTTCTAAACGTATGGTATAAAGTGCTTCATCGAATTTTCTTCTCCAAGTTTTATCATGCTCTAAAAATAAGTTTCTCGCATATTGTTGTGTAATTGTACTTGCTCCCTGAACCTTTGCTAAGGCTTTTATATCTGCTAACGCAGCACCTGCAATTCGCTTAAAATCAAATCCAGGGTGTGAAAAAAAACTTTGATCTTCTATCGCAATCGTTGCTGCGATTAAAGAAGGAGAAATATGATCAAGTGAAATCCAGTATCGCTTTTCTTTGCTATGGCTTTCTCCGATGATGACATCGTCATTTGCATAGTAAATTGTAGATTGCGGTACAGTTAACGGTGGGGCACCTTTAACGGTTGCATACGTAAAAAGAGAAATTAAAGTTACCGACATGAAGATTAGTAGTATAAGAGTAACAAAAATAAGAGCTCTAAAATATTTAAGTGCTTTTTTAAATCGTTGATTTGTGATGATTTCCAATACCAATCACCTCATCTTTCTATCACAAGAACAGTATGGGGTGGATTTTTCTTTTTTATACCTTGCTAAAAAATTTGCTTGCAATTTTGCTAGATTCATCTATACTTTTTTTAGCTAATATCTTGCTGACGGTATCAAGTACCTTATAAGATTTGAATGACAACATTCCACCGTTACTCGCAAGGTGTGAGCAACGGTGGAATTGCGCGTTGTGCTTTTCTTATTTACATTTCCTGATCATGTTTGGGAAAACTAATAGAAGCTTAAAGATAGAAAGGAAGAGGAATAAATGGAACTATGGTTTACAGAAAAACAAACTGAGAGTTATGGAATAACAGCGAAAATTAAGCGTACTTTACATACAGAGCAAACTGACTTTCAAAAATTAGATATGAACGAAACTGAACAATTTGGAAATATGCTCGTTCTTGATGGCATGGTTATGACAACTGAAAAGGACGAATTTGTTTATCATGAAATGGTTGCCCATGTACCGTTATTTTCTCACCCTAATCCAGAAAATGTACTAGTTGTAGGCGGTGGAGATGGAGGGGTAATCCGTGAAGTTCTTAAGCACCCAAGTGTAAAAAAAGTCACTTTAGTGGAAATAGATGGTAAAGTTATTGAGTATTCAAAGAAATACTTACCGAGCATTGCGAGCCACTTTGACAATCCACGAGTAGAAGTCATAGTCGGTGATGGCTTCATGCATATTGCCGAAAGTGAAAATGAGTATGATGTTATTATGGTAGACTCAACTGAACCAGTTGGACCTGCAGTCAATCTATTTTCAAAGGGTTTTTATGCAGGGATTTCAAAAGCCTTAAAAGAGGATGGGATCTTTGTTGCTCAGACAGATAATCCATGGTTTAAGCCAGAATTAATTGCAACTGTACAAAAAGATGTGAAAGAAATTTTCCCACTAACTCGTCTATATACTGCAAATATACCGACATATCCAAGCGGTCTATGGACATTTACATTAGGTTCAAAGAAATATGATCCACTTCAAGTAGAAGATGGTAGATTTCATGATATTGATACGAAATATTATACGCAAGAGCTTCATAAAGCAGCTTTTGTCCTTCCGAAATTTGTTAGTGACTTAACGAAGTAGTTTACAATAATGAAGTATCTTTAGAATGGGGGAAGCAAAATGCGTTTTGATGAAGCTTATTCAGGAAATGTTTTTATTAACAGCCATCCACTAGTCGAAGAAAGTGATGCTGTGATCTATGGAATGCCAATGGACTGGACAGTTAGCTTCCGACCAGGATCAAGATTTGGTCCTGCTCGTATTCGTGAAGTGTCACTTGGGCTAGAGGAGTATAGTCCGTATGTAGATAGGCATTTAGATGAAGTGAAATATTACGATGCTGGAGACATTCCACTTCCATTCGGAAATCCCGCGAGAAGTCTAGAAATGATTGAAGAATTTGTAACGAAAGTACTACAAGCTAATAAGTTTCCACTTGGATTAGGTGGCGAGCATCTTGTTTCGTGGCCGGTTTTTAAAGCGATGTACAACAAATATCAGGATATGGCAATTATTCATATAGATGCACATGCTGATTTACGAGAAGAATATGAAGGTGAGCCTTTATCACATTCAACTCCAATTCGAAAAGCATGTGAACTGATTGGGGCAGAAAATGTGTATTCTTTCGGCATTCGTTCAGGAATGAAGGAAGAATTCCAATTTGCAAAGGATTCAGGCATGTATATGGCTAAATTTGATGTGGTTGAGCCTTTGAAAGAAGTATTACCTAAACTTGCTGGTCGGAATGTATATGTAACGATAGATATTGACGTCTTAGACCCTGCCCATGCTCCTGGAACAGGTACTGCTGAAGCGGGAGGAATTACTTCAAAAGAGCTATTGGATGCCATTACACTTATTTCTAATTCTAAGCTAAATATTATAGGCGCTGATCTAGTAGAGGTAGCACCTGCGTATGATCCAACTGAACAAACACAAATTGCTGCTAGTAAATTCGTGCGTGAAATTTTACTCGGTTGGGTAAAGAAGTAATGTTTCAAAGACAGTAATTACGTATCCTGCGCTTTGATGTTATTGAATTTAAATCCATTCAAAATTTGTGTAAAGACTGAACTATTTGTTAAAAAAGTTCAGTTTTTTCTTTAATAGCGAAATGAGTTCGGACAGTAAAGTCTTTATTTTGGACAGTAAAGCGCCGAGTATGGACAATAAACGACTCAATTTGAACAGTAAGAGGTATAATTCGGCTAATAAAAGCGCTCAAGTTTACTATAGTAAGTCAATGATCTGGTATTAACTACTAATTTGAAATGGTAACATTAAGATTAACTGGAAAAGTTGATAATGGAAATTGAACAATCGGATAGAAACAGCAAATCCGAGTGAAAACTAGCAAATGTATTTGAACTTTTTTTTAAGAATCATTATACTATTTAAGTCAATAACGTACGTTTGAGGAAGTGTATATTTTGGTTCAATCAGATGGAAAAGGTATTCCAATTAAAGTTAATTTTGTTTCTGAAATAAAAGATGGCTCAAAAAGCGATCGTGTTGCTTTTACGACAAATGGTTTATACTACATAAAAGGAAAAACTACATATTTGTCTTTTAATGAAAGTGAAGCACCACATGAAATTAAAACGATTGTTAAAATAAATGAACATGGTGATGTGCTGATTATGCGTAAAGGTGCCGTATCAATGAAGCAGTATTTTCAGCAACATAAGGAAACATACGGAAAGTATCGAAATGAAATTGGCTTATTTGAAATGGTTACTACAACTGAACAAATAAAGTACGAGTGGACTGAAGATAAGAAAAGTGGATACTTGTTGTTAACATATTTGTTACGAATACAAGGAGAATTAGCTGGACGGTACAATGTAACGATACAATTTAGGGAGGAACAAATATGAACATTGTTGAGCAAGTAAAGGATCGATTGAAGGATGAAATATCTGAAGCTGTCGTTAAGGCAGGGTTAGCTACAAGAGAGCAACTTCCAGAGGTTATTCTAGAAATACCTAAAGAGAAGGTACACGGTGATTATTCTACAAATATGGCAATGCAGCTTGCTAGAATCGCTAAAAAAGCTCCTCGAATGATTGCAGAAGAGCTAGTGAATAATTTCGACAAATCAAAGGCATCTATTGAAAAAATTGACATAGCTGGCCCAGGATTTATTAATTTTCACATGAACAACAGCTATTTAACCGAGTTAATTCCAACGATATTAAAGGCTGGTGATTCATATGGAGAGACAAATGTTGGTCGAAAAGAAACCATTCAAGTAGAGTTCGTATCAGCGAATCCAACAGGCGATCTTCATTTAGGTCATGCACGCGGCGCAGCGGTGGGTGATACATTATCTAATGTTTTGGCAAAGGCAGGATATGATGTTAGTAGAGAATATTATATAAATGATGCTGGCAACCAAATCAATAATTTAGCTTACTCTGTAGAAGCACGGTACATGCAGGCACTTGGGATGCAGCAAGACATGCCAGAAGACGGTTATCATGGGGAAGATATTATTGGAATTGGAAAAGAGCTTGCAGAGCAACATGGTGATAAATTTGTTCATATGGATGAAAATGAACGATTTACATATTTTCGCGAGTATGGTTTACAGTTTGAGCTTAGTAAACTGCAAAAGGATCTTGAAGCGTTTAGAGTTTCCTTTGACAAATGGTTCTCAGAAACTTCATTATATGAAAACGGTAAAATTGATACAGCACTTAATGCATTGCGTGAAAATGGACATGTATATGAAGAGGATGGTGCAACATGGTTCCGCTCCACAACTTTTGGTGATGACAAGGATCGCGTGTTAATCAAAAATGATGGCTCATATACGTATCTAACTCCAGATATTGCTTACCATCAAGATAAGTTGGATCGTGGCTTTGAAAAGCTGATTAATATTTGGGGAGCAGATCACCACGGTTATATTCCAAGAATGAAAGCAGCTATACAAGCACTAGGGTATGAAAAAGATACACTTGAAGTAGAAATCATACAAATGGTTAACTTATTTAAAAATGGGGAAAAGGTCAAAATGAGTAAACGTACTGGTAAAGCTGTTACAATGCGAGAGCTCATTGATGAGGTTGGTCTTGACGCAGTTCGTTATTTCTTTGCGATGCGCAGCCCAGATTCACACCTTGATTTTGATCTTGATTTAGCGGTATCAAAGTCTAATGAAAATCCCGTATACTATGCCCAATATGCTCATGCACGAATTTGTAGTATGCTACGTCAAGGTGAGGAGCAAGGCTTATTAATTGATGAAGAAATTGCTTTACAACACATTATATCTGAAAAGGAAATTGACCTTCTCAAAAAGTTAGGGGAATATCCAATAGCTGTAAGTGAAGCAGCACAAAAGCGCATTCCACATCGTATAACAAATTATATTTATGATCTTTCTACAGCATTGCATAGTTTTTATAATGCTGAAAAAGTGATAAACATAGAAAATAAAGAACAAAGTAAAGCTCGCCTTGCGCTTATGAAAGCAGTGCAAATAACTTTACGGAGTGCACTATCTATAGTAGGAGTTTCAGCACCTGAGCAAATGTAGTTTATCGCAAGTGGTCAACGATTTTTATAGTATATTATATTAACGAAAGGATAGTAAAAATACTATCCTTTCGTTTGTTTAGGATTCAGCGTCTTTCTGTTGGGTTGTCTATGGATTCGTACTTTGCAATTTCACATGAAATAAAAAATGATTTAACGCTTATAGAGAATGATCAAGGAGCTTCCGCTGTTCTTTTTGTCCAACTCCATCACCTATCCCCTTGAGTCGCTTCATCATTTCACATGAAGTCAAAAAGCGACTTCTCGTGAATGCTTCCAGCGCTTGTCGGGGATGACCAAGGTGCTTCCGCTTGTATTTTGTCCAGCTCCATCACCTTGCCTCTCGAGTCGTTTCACCTTCTCACCAGAAGACATAAAGCGTCTTTAGTTGAAAAGGTTCCAGCGCTTGTGGAGGCAGTTCAAGTCGGCTGCGCTTTTCTTCCTGTCCAGCTCCGCCTCCTAGTCCCTCGAGGTCACTTCACCATTTCATCCGAAGGCAAAAAACGCCTTCTTATGAAATGCTTCCAGTGCTTGTCGGGACTAAGCAGTCGGCTCCGCTTTTCTTCCTGTCCAGCTCCGCCTCCTAGTCCCTCGAGGTCACTTCACCATTTCATCCGAAGGCGAAAAAGCGCCTTCATATGAAATGACTCCAGTGCTTGTCGGGACTAAGCAGTCGGCTCCGCTTTTCTTCCTGTCCAGCTACAGTGCCTATCCCCTCGAGGTCACTTCACCATTTCATCCGAAGGCAAAAAACGCCTTCTTATGAAATGCTTCCAGTGCTTGTCGGGGATAAACAAGGCACTTTCGCTTTTCTTTCTGTCCAGCTACAGTGCCTATCCCCTCGAGTCGCTTCACCATTTCACATGAAGTCAAAAAGCGACTTCTTGAGAAATGCCTCCAGCGCTTGTCGGGGATAAACAAGGCACTTTCGCTTTTCTTATAAAAAACCATTGATTAATGTTGAAAAAGATTCTTTACCTTGATCTAGTAACGAGCGTTTTGTAAAGTAATCAATTGTTAATGGTTCTGCAAGCTGAATGTCTTTTTTTATTGTCGTCTTCACTTGTTCATTAAATTTCTCATCATAAATAAAGCAGTTGATTTCATGGTTGATAAAAAAACTCCTTTTGTCAAAGTTTGCAGTCCCGATATCACATATGTCATCATCGATTGCTACGACTTTTGCATGATAGAATCCGTTATAAAACCGAAATATATGACAACCAGCAACGAGCAATGGCTTAAAGAATGGATATGCAGCTTCTTTAACAAATGGATGATCAGCTTTCATTGGGACGAGAATATTGATGTTCACTCCTCTCTTTGCTGCAGCAAGTAATTCATTGACAATTTCTTTACCAGGAATAAAGTAGGGGGTCCCTATATAAATTTCTCTTTTAGCTTGTTTTATCATTGTAATGAAAGATTCTTTTAGAAATGCACCATCAGATGGTACGATACGGTGTAATACAATGGAATCATCGTTTAACTTTATCTTCTTTGGTTCGTCTTTAAGCTTTTCTTTTGTTGCCGAATACCAATCTTTATTAAACTGTTTTTGTAAGTCAACAACTCCTTCTCCGATAATTTTTAAATGATAATCACGCCAAAATCCCATTTTAGGATCTCTCCCTAAGTATTCTCTTCCAACGTTAAACCCACCTAGATAGCCAACCTTTCCATCTATAATTGTTATTTTTCGATGATTACGTCTATTTAGTGTATAAAAAAAGAATGGGAACTTAGGGGTGTTGCTATAAGAGAAGGAGATTCCATTTTCACGTAAAGACCGTACAATTTGTTTAGAAACTTTAAAACCACCGAGCCAGTCTACTTGTAAACGAACCTCAACGCCTTCCCTTGCTTTTTGCTTTAATAATGAGAAAAATTCTGAGCTAATCTCATCATTTTTAATAATAAAAAATAGCACATGAATGTGTGTTTCTGCGTTTCTAATGTATTGAAAATAATCATTGAAGAATTCATGACCATTTGTAAACAAAGTTAACTCACCTTGATGTAATGGATATGTTTTATCCGTTACTTTTTTCATATACTTATGTCGTCCAAGTTTTAAATCCAAACGTACCCACATAATTAAGAGTAACAACAAAATTGCTAGAAAAAGAACAAATTTCATTCATTTATCCCTCCATCCAATACATCATTGTGTTATTTTTACCGATTTTAGCTGATTTTATTTTTTGCAAAAAATAATAAGAGTTCATTATTTATATAAAAAATATTGACTGAATGCTCATTCATTATATAATGGAATTATAATATTAGTCAGAAAATTAATTATTTGAGGGGAGATTACTACCGTGGAGAATCTACTAATCATTAATTTAATAGCATTCCTACTTGTAACCGCTTACGGTTTATATTTATTTGCATACCTTGTGAAAACAAGAATTGCGTATATAAAGTTAGGAAAGAAGGTTGAATTTGATAAAAAATATAAAGAACGCCTGAATAAAATATGGGTAAACGTGTTTGGGCAAAAAAAATTATTGAAGGATAAAAAAAGTGGCGTAATTCATGTCATGTTCTTTTATGGTTTTATCCTCGTTCAATTTGGAGCGATTGATTTTATTTGGAAAGGATTAAAGCCAGGTTCTCATTTACCTCTAGGACCTATATATCCTGCGTTTACTTTTTTTCAAGAGCTTGTTACTTTAGTCATTTTAGTTGCCGTTATTTGGGCATTTTATCGCCGTTATATTGAAAAGCTTGTTCGTTTAAAAAGAGGATTTAAGTCAGGTTTAGTGCTTATATTTATCGGTGGCTTAATGCTTTCAGTTCTTCTTGGTAATGGCATGGGGCTAGTATGGCATGGTGAAGAGTTATCGTGGAGTGAGCCAGTTGCTTCGTCGATAGCATACCTTTTTGGAGGGATTGGTGAAACAGCTTCAATCGTTGTCTTTTATGTGTCATGGTGGATTCATTTACTTATTTTATTAACGTTTTTAGTTTACGTACCACAATCTAAGCATGCTCATCTTATTGCAGGTCCTGCCAATGTATTTTTTAATCGTTTATCAAACCCTGGAAAGCTTGAAAAGATCGATTTTGAAGATGAAACGCAAGAAACTTATGGGGTAGGGAAAATTGAAGACTTTACTCAAACACAATTAATTGATTTATACGCATGTGTTGAGTGTGGACGCTGTACGAATATGTGTCCTGCAACAGGGACAGGAAAAATGCTCTCACCGATGGATATCATTTTAAAGCTACGAGATCATTTAACTGATAAGGGAGCAGCTATTACTTCACAAGCTCCTTGGGTGCCAACATTTGCATTTTCAAATACTCAAGGGAATCAATTAGCTGTATCTGGCGCTGGAAAAGGTGTGAATGAATCTGCAGCAGCTGTAGAGCTTGCATATAACCCGAGCTTAATTGGTGATGTCATTACGGAGGAGGAGTTATGGGCATGTACAACGTGTAGGAACTGTGAAGATCAATGTCCTGTAATGAATGAACATGTAGATAAAATTATTGACCTTCGCCGTTATCTAGTTCTTACAGAAGGAAAAATGGATGCAGATGCGCAACGTGCAATGACGAATATCGAGCGACAAGGTAACCCATGGGGATTAAATCGTAAAGAAAAAGACAAATGGCGTGATATTCGTGAAGATGTGAATATCCCAACTGTGAAAGAAATGAAAAAAGCTGGAGAACAGTTTGAATATTTATTATGGGTGGGCTCGATGGGAGCGTTTGATAATCGAAGCCAAAAAATAACTCTTTCATTCGCTAAGCTATTGAATGAAGCGGGAGTAAAATTTGCTATCCTTGGTAACAAAGAGAAAAACTCAGGTGATACGCCAAGACGCTTAGGTAACGAATTTTTATTCCAAGAACTAGCTACGAATAATATTGCTGAGCTACAAAAACATGATGTGAAGAAGATTGTAACAATTGACCCACATGCTTATAATACTTTCAAAAATGAGTATCCAGACTTCGGATTAGAAGCTGAAGTATTCCATCATACTGAGGTATTAGATCAATTAGTAAGAGAAGGGAAGTTAGTACCTAAGCACGAAGTAAAAGAAACAATTACATTCCATGATTCTTGTTATTTAGGTAGATACAATGAAGTGTATGAACCACCTCGTGATATTTTAAAAGCTATCCCTGGTGTGGAGCTTATTGAGATGGAACGCAAGCGCGAAACAGGTATGTGTTGTGGAGCAGGTGGAGGACTGATGTGGATGGAAGAAACGACAGGAAATCGCGTAAATGTGGCTAGAACTGAGCAAGCATTAGCTGTGAATCCAACTGTCATTAGTTCTGGATGTCCATACTGTTTAACGATGTTAAGTGATGGCACGAAGGCGAAGGAAGTTGAAGAGCGTATTGGAACATATGATGTTGCAGAACTTCTAGAAAAATCAGTCATTGGTAGTGCGGAAGAAGTAGCATCTTAAATTTTAGTAACATAAAACAGATAGAAAATTTAGTAAAGTATTTCTATTTTGACTATTTTTCAGTACAATAGAGTTATAAATTAAGGCTCTTTTCGTAAACTTTGTTGCTATTGTTATCAATTTAGTACCACAAAACTGGATTTATATTGTTAGTCATCTTTGTACAGAAAAAAAGATGCCACGAACACTAGTTGAGTACGGTTTATTTCTTAATACGAATAACAACAATTGATTCGAAAACGCCCTAAATCAAAGTTAGTAATCTAGAGGTGTGCTTAAGTACACCTCCTTCAAATGGAGATGAATGAGCGAGCGTTCAGTCAGCTATACAGAGCAGTTCTTTTGGCAAGCATAAGGTGCTGGTACATGTTCTAGCTGTACTGAGTCGCTTCATTCTACACCTCCTAAGTAAAGAATCGGTTCATAAAAGGAATCATAGTTAACGACATGCTACCGTTGCTGACAAGACGTAGGTCGGTTTTAGGTGGTATAGGAGAGAATTGACCTTTACTTATTCGGCTCTTTTCGTAGCTTTGGTACAAATTACGCCAGCAAACCACATTCCATAGGATGGGTATTGTTATTAGCAAGAACAGATGCTTCGGATTCATGTGAAGACAGTTTTTTAATGCAAAAATGAAAACGCTTACTAAATAAACCACAAAATTTATGGAGGGGATTTACATGGGGAAAACAGTTATTTTAAGTGGGGTTCGTACACCTTTTGGAAAGTTTGGAGGCGGTCTAAGTTCTAAAAAAGCTGTTGATTTAGGCGCTATAGCTGTAAAGGAAGCACTAGTACGTGCGAATGTGGAAGCTTCAGATGTAGATGAAGTGATTCTAGGCTCTGTGCTACAAGGGGGACAAGGTCAAATTCCTTCACGCCAAGCTTCTAAATTAGCTGGAATCCCTTGGGAGGTAAAAACTGAAACGATCAATAAAGTTTGTGCATCAGGCTTACGCAGTGTCACTTTAGCTGATCAAATTATTCGTGCTGGAGATGAAGAAGTGATCGTTGCTGGTGGGATGGAATCGATGAGTAATGCACCTTACATGATGCCAAAAGCTCGATGGGGTATGAGAATGGGTGATGCGGATGTCAAAGATTTGATGATTCACGACGGTTTAACATGTAGCTTCACGGGAGTACATATGGGTACATATGGAAATGGGGTAGCTGTAGAATTTGAACTTAGCAGAGGAGAGCAGGATCAATGGGCTTTCAGAAGTCATCAACGCGCTATTTCGGCAATTGAATCAGGTAAGCTTGCTGAAGAAATAGTATCTGTTGAAGTACCTCAACGAAGAGGAGAATCTATCATTGTTGAGCAAGATGAAGCACCTAGAAAAGATACATCTATCGAAAAGTTGTCAACTTTAAAGCCAGTATTTGACCAAACTGGCACGATTACAGCAGGTAATGCTCCAGGCGTTAATGATGGAGCTGGAGCTCTAGTTCTTATGAGTGAAGAGAGGGCACATCGTGAAGGCAGAGAACCTCTTGCAACAATCGTTGGGCATGCAGCTATCGCTGTTGAAGCTAAAGACTTTCCGAAGACACCTGGTTTAGTCATAAATGAAATCCTTCGAAAAACTGGAAAAACAGTGGGCGATATCGATTTATTTGAGATTAATGAAGCATTCGCCGCTGTGGCATTAGCAAGTGGAAAAATAGCATCACTTGACCAAGAAAAAGTGAATGTAAATGGGGGTGCAGTAGCACTTGGGCATCCAATTGGAGCTAGTGGAGCTAGGATTATTATTACACTCATTCATGAGCTAAAGCGTCGTGGAGGTGGTTTAGGAATTGCTGCTATTTGTAGCGGTGGAGGCCAAGGGGATGCAATCATGGTTGAAGTTAAATAAGGTCAATAAATGCTGTTAACTAAGCTTTAGGTATGGGGGTATAGAAATGAATATAAAAAAAGTTATGGTCATTGGAGCAGGACAGATGGGGTCTGGTATTGCTCAAGTATGTGCGACAGCAGGCTTCTCAGTCATACTCAATGATATTAAAGAAGAATTTGTAAATCGCGGCTTAGCTAATATTTCGAAAAATTTATCGAGACAAGTAGAAAAAGACCGTATGTCGTTAGAACAAAAACAAACGATATTAGATCGAATTACTCCTTCAGAGCAATTACAAGATGCAAAAGACATTGATATAGTCATTGAAGCAGCAGTTGAAAATATGAAAGTGAAGACACAAATTTTTGCTGAGCTCGATCAAATTGCTCCTGAACATGCTATTTTAGCAACAAATACATCATCACTTCCAATTACTGAAATAGCTGCAGCAACGAAACGTCCAGAACAAGTGATTGGTATGCATTTTATGAATCCTGTACCAGTTATGAAGTTAGTAGAAATTATTCGTGGTTTAGCTACAAGCGACGAGGTGTACGAAGCGATTGAAGCGATGACACACCAACTGAACAAAACACCTGTAGAAGTCAATGATTTTCCAGGGTTTGTTTCAAATAGAATTCTCATGCCTATGATTAATGAGGCGATTTATACGTTATATGAAGGTGTAGCATCCGAAGAGGCAATTGACCAAGTGATGAAGTTAGGGATGAACCATCCAATGGGCCCCTTAACGCTTGCAGATTTCATTGGTTTAGATACTTGCTTGTACATTATGGAGACATTACACGAAGGGTTTGGTGATGACAAATACCGTCCATGCCCATTATTAAGAAAGTATGTGAAAGCTGGGTGGTTAGGAAAGAAAACTGGCCGTGGCTTTTATGTGTATGAGTAATTAGTGATAAGGGGGAACAGAAAATGAACCTGAATTTTACAGAAGAACAAGAAATGATGCGGAAGATGGTTCAAGATTTTGCACAAGCAGAAATTACCCCGTCCATTGAACAAATGGAGCAAGGAGTATTTCCTCGGCACATCATAAATAAAATGGCGGATCTTGGTCTCATGGGGATTACTATTCCTGAACAATATGGCGGTGCTGCGATGGATTTTACATCGTATATTATTGCCATTCACGAACTGTCTAAAGTAAGTGCTACGGTTGGAGTCATTTTATCTGTGCATACTTCAGTCGGAACAAATCCGATTCTATATTTTGGGAATGAAGAACAAAAACAAAAATATATACCTAAGCTTGCATCAGGGAAATATTTAGGAGCGTTTTGTTTGACTGAACCGAGTGCAGGGTCTGATGCCGCTAGTTTAAAAACGAGAGCAGAAAAGCAAGATGATTATTATATTATAAATGGTTCGAAAATTTTTATTACAAATGGCGGGGAAGCAGACACGTATATCGTATTTGCCCGCACTAATAAAGATCATATAGGCAGTAAGGGGATTTCAGCGTTTATCGTTGACAAAGATACACCTGGTTTAATAATTGGTAAAGATGAACACAAAATGGGTTTATACGGGTCGAGAACAGTCCAGCTTTCTTTTGAAGATATGAAGGTTCCTGCTGAAAACTTGTTAGGTGAAGAAGGTCAAGGATTTAAGATTGCAATGGCAAACCTTGACGTAGGAAGAATTGGCATTGCTGCTCAATCACTAGGAATTGCAGAAGCAGCTTTAGAACATGCAATTGCTTATGCCAAAGAACGACAACAATTTGGTAAGCCGATAGCTGCACAGCAAGGGATCGGATTTAAACTTGCAAATATGGCTACAAATGTTGAAGCTGCAAAACTACTTGTCTATCAAGCTGCATTTTTACGGGAAAATCAGTTGCCATGTAGCAAGGAAGCATCGATTGCTAAGTTGTTCGCTTCCAAAACGGCTATGGAAAATGCAACAGAAGCCATTCAAATATTTGGTGGATATGGATATACGAAGGAGTATCCTGTCGAAAGATTATTTCGTGATGCCAAAGTAACTGAAATTTATGAGGGAACAAGTGAAATACAACGGATTGTAATTAACAAACATTTGTAAACGTTTTCTATTTAATTTAAGGGGGATTTTGATATGCATTTCAAATTATCTGAAGAGCATGAAATGATTCGCAAAATGGTCCGGGACTTTGCAAAAAATGAGGTTGCGCCTACTGCTGCAGAACGTGATGAAGAGGAACGATACGATCATGGTATATTTAAAAAAATGGCAGAGTTAGGTTTGACAGGTATTCCTTGGCCAGAGGAATACGGAGGAATTGGTAGTGACTATTTGGCTTATTGTATCGCGATAGAGGAGCTATCTCGGGTATGTGCTTCTACAGCAGTGACATTATCTGCGCACACATCTTTAGCGGGTTGGCCAATTTTTAAGTTTGGTAATGAAGAGCAAAAACAAAAATACTTAACACCAATGGCGCAAGGAAGTGCGGTAGGTGCTTATGGTTTAACAGAACCAGGATCTGGGTCGGATGCAGGAGGTATGAAAACGACTGCAAGACTTGATGGTGACAGCTATGTACTAAACGGCTCCAAAATTTTCATAACGAATGGTGGAATAGCAGACTATTACGTTGTTTTTGCAGTAACTGATCCTTCTCATAAACATAAAGGCACGAGTGCGTTTATTGTTGAAAAAGATTTCCCAGGGTTTTCTATAGGTAAGAAGGAGAGTAAGCTTGGTATTCGTTCCTCACCAACAACTGAAATTATTTTTGAGGAATGTCGTGTACCTAAGGAGAATTTATTAGGTCAAGAGGGAGAAGGCTTCAAAGTTGCTATGATGACACTTGATGGTGGGCGAAATGGCATTGCTGCGCAAGCAGTTGGTATTGCTCAGGGAGCACTTGATGCGGCGACTGAATATGCAAAGGAAAGGCATCAATTTGGTAAACCGATAGCTGCCCAGCAAGGGATAGGCTTTAAGCTAGCGGATATGGCAACAAGTATTGAAGCAGCTAGATTATTGACTTATCAAGCAGCTTGGTTAGAGTCAGAGGGTTTACCATACGGTAAGGAGTCTGCTATGTCTAAGTTATTTGCAGGAGATGCTGCTATGAATGTGACAACTGAAGCTGTACAAGTATTTGGTGGGTATGGTTATACGAAGGAATATCCAGTTGAACGTTTTATGAGAGATGCAAAAATTACCCAAATATATGAAGGAACACAAGAAATACAACGCCTTGTAATATCACGCATGTTAACGAAATAACTAATTAGGTAACTACAATGTAATGGCATAATACCAATTTATGGTGTGAGTAGATTCATCCTCACACCACCTTTTTAAATAATCGTAGTAGAGGTAGGGTATATACTCTTCAAACGATGCTTTAGATATATCTCGGCTGAAGGTTGTGATTCAATGAATAAACGAGAGGTGCTTGCTTCTGTTAAGGATGAGCAACTCGTTAAAAAGAGACGAAGCCAAATGATTAAAGGAGCAGTAACACTTTTCAAGGCGAAAGGCTTTCATAGGACAACTACAAGAGAGATAGCAAAGGCTTCTGGTTTTAGTATCGGAACTTTATATGAATACATCAGAACGAAGGAGGATGTTCTCTATTTAGTATGTGACAGTATTTATGATGAGGTGCATAACCGCTTAGAAGAAAATATCGATACAAAGCAAGGGACCACTGAAAGCTTAAAACTAGCTATTTCATCTTATTTTAAAGTCATGGATGAAATGCAGGATGAAGTACTCGTTATGTATCAGGAGGCTAAATCACTTTCTAAGGATGCGTTGCCTTATGTGCTAAAAAAAGAAATAGAGATGGTTGGCATGTTTGAAAGTGTTATCAATCGCTGTGTAGAAAACAATGAATTTCATCTAAGTGATAGGGCGATAAAGTTGCTAGCACATAATATCTTTGTGCAAGGCCAAATGTGGGGCTTTCGACGCTGGGCACTTCAGAAATTATATAGTTTAGAGGAGTATATAGAACTTCAGACGGAATTATTACTAAAGGGAATAAGAGGGGGGCACCATGGATACTGAACAAGTATATCGTCCAACAAACCATATTCGTTTTGTGACAGCGTCCAGTTTGTTTGATGGGCACGATGCATCAATCAACATTATGAGACGAATTCTTCAAGCGAGTGGCGCAGAGGTCATTCACCTTGGTCATAACAGATCTGTGGAAGAGGTAGTAAATGCTGCTGTTCAAGAGGACGTTCAAGGTATAGCGATATCTTCTTACCAAGGTGGTCACGTTGAGTATTTTAAGTATATGTACGATTTATTGAAAGAAAAAGGAGCTTCACACATCCGTATATACGGTGGTGGTGGTGGAGTAATCATTCCAAGTGAAATAAAAGAGCTACAAGAGTATGGCGTTGCTGGAATATTTTCTCCTGATGATGGGAGGAACTTAGGGTTACAAGGAATGATTAACAAAATGTTAGCAGAATGTGATTTTCCTACGATGTCGTCTTCGTTAGCGGATGAAGTAGAAGAGGTAAAATCAACAAATAGTAGGTCTATAGCTAAAATGATTACTGCTGCCGAAATAAATGTGAATGAAACTGACGAGTTAGTTTCTACTACTCTAGAACGCATAAAGGATTTAGGACAGCATGTACCAGTTATTGGGATAACTGGTACTGGAGGTGCAGGGAAAAGCTCGTTAACCGATGAGCTTATTCGTCGTTTTATAAATGAAATTCCAAATATAAGAGTGGCTGTTTTATCTATAGATCCTACAAAGCAAAAAACTGGAGGAGCACTTTTAGGAGATCGTATACGCATGAATGCAATTTTTTCTCCTAACGTCTATATGAGAAGTTTAGCTACAAGAGGTTCAAAATCTGAGCTGTCATTAGCTATTCATGACTCAATAGCTATTGTGAAGGCAGCTGGGTTTGATCTTATCATCGTAGAGACGAGTGGAATAGGTCAAGGAGATGCAGAAATATCGGAAATTTGTGATCTTAGCATGTATGTAATGACGAGTGAATTTGGCGCACCTTCACAGTTAGAAAAAATTGATATGATAGATTTTGCAGATATGGTAGTCATTAATAAATTTGAAAGAAAAGGATCTGAGGATGCTAGACGACAAGTGCAAAAGCAATATCAACGCAGTCATATGTTGTATGATCAAGAGCTAGATAAAATGCCAGTTTTTGCTACAATGGCTAGTCAGTTTAATGATCCTGGTACGAATACTTTATTTGTTGCTTTAGTTAACAAAATTAATGAAAAATATAGTACCAATTGGACGACTGATTTGCAAATGGTAACAGATGTTGAAAAGCAGAATATCATTATTCCGAATGATCGACGTCATTACTTAAGAGAAGTTTCTGATACAGTGCGAGACTATCATCAAAAGGCTGAACAGCAAGTGCAAATTGCTCGAAAGCTCTATCAAATTGATGGTGCAATAGCAAGTGTGAAAGAAAAAGAAGGAAATGAGGCTGTTATTTCCTCGTTAACAGCGATTAAAAATGAATTCGATAATATGCTAACGAAGGAATCAAAGGCTATATTAGAAGGTTGGGGCGAACAACAGAAAAAATATTCTTCTAAACAATTTACCTCATTGATTAGGGGGAAAGAAATAGTAACGGAGTTAACTACGAAAAGCTTGTCAGGCTTAGACATACCTAAAATCGCTTTGCCGAAATACGAGGATTTTGGAGAGATTTTACGCTGGGTTTTCAAAGAGAATGTACCTGGGGCATTTCCATATTCAGCTGGCGTATTTCCGTTTAAACGTCAAAATGAAGATCCGAAGCGTCAATTTGCTGGTGAAGGTACACCAGAGCGAACAAATAAAAGGTTCCATTATTTATCAAAGGATGACGCGGCAAAACGGTTAAGTACAGCATTTGATTCAGTTACATTATATGGGGAGGACCCAGATTATCGCCCTGATATTTATGGAAAAGTTGGAGAAAGTGGTGTAAGCATTTGTACGCTTGATGATATGAACAAGCTATATAAAGGTTTTGATCTATGTCACCCTTCCACATCTGTCTCTATGACAATTAATGGCCCTGCTCCAATCATTTTAGCTATGTTTATGAATACTGCAATAAGCCAACAAGTCGAAAGAATTGAACATGAATTATCAAGACAGTTGACAGAACATGAGCTTGAAGAAGTTAAAGTGAAAACATTAGCCAATGTTCGTGGAACTGTTCAAGCAGATATTTTAAAAGAAGACCAAGGTCAAAATACGTGTATATTTTCAACAGAATTTGCTTTACGAATGATGGGAGATATACAAGAGTATTTCATAAATAATAATGTACGAAACTATTATTCTGTTTCAATTTCTGGCTATCATATTGCTGAGGCGGGAGCAAACCCTATTTCACAGCTAGCCTTTACGTTATCCAATGGATTTACGTATGTTGAGTATTATTTGAGTCGTGGTATGAATATTGATGACTTTGCACCAAATCTTTCTTTCTTTTTCAGCAATGGTCTTGACGCTGAGTATACTGTAATTGGTAGAGTTGCTCGCCGTATTTGGGCGACTGTTATGCGTGATAAATATGGAGCAAACGAAAGAAGTCAAAAACTAAAATATCATGTTCAAACTTCAGGGCGTTCATTACATGCCCAAGAAATTGATTTTAATGATATTCGGACTACTTTGCAAGCACTGATGGCACTTCATGATAATTGTAATTCATTACACACTAATGCGTATGACGAAGCGATTACAACTCCAACTGAAGAATCTGTAAGACGTGCAATGGCGATTCAAATGATTATTACGAAAGAACATGGATTAACTAAAAATGAAAATCCAATGCAAGGATCTTTTATTGTAGAGGAACTTACAGATTTAGTTGAAGAAGCTGTTCTACAGGAATTTGATCGTATCAACGATCGAGGTGGCGTGTTAGGTGCGATGGAAACACAATATCAGCGAGGAAAAATCCAAGAAGAATCGATGTATTATGAGATGAAAAAGCATTCTGGAGATTTGCCGATCATTGGTGTAAATACGTACGTGAATCCTAATCCTCCATCTGAAGATGATATTAATAATATGGAGCTAGCTCGAGCCACTAAAGAAGAGAAAGAAACGCAGATTCATAATTTAACAAGCTTCCAAAAGCGGAACGAAAATGTTGTAGATAAAGCGCTGGAAAATTTGAAGTCTACTGCAAAAAACGGAGGAAATATCTTTGAAGAATTAATGACAACCGTAAAAGTAGCAAGTCTAGGCCAAATTACAAAAGCACTCTACGAAGTAGGCGGCCAATACCGCCGTAATATGTAAAAAGAAAAGCGAAAGTGCCTTGTTTATCCCCGACAAGCACTGGAGTCATTACATATAAAGGCGCTTTTTGCCTTTAGGTGAAATGGCGAAGTGACCTCGAGGGGATAGGCACTGTAGCTGGACAGGAAGAAAAGCGGAGCCGACTTGAACTGCCTCGACAAGCGTTGGAACCTTTTCAACTGAAGACGCTTCATGTCTTCTGGTGAAAAGGTGAAACGACTCGAGAGGCAAGGAGGCGGAGCTAGACAAAAAGAAAAGCGAAAGGCGCCCGCTTATCGACGACAAGCATAAGGCGAGCCGGACAGAAGGTTGCTTTTTAACCTTCTCGTCGGTTTGACTTATGACCTCGAGGGAAAGGCGCTGGTCCCTCAACACAAGGAGGTTTATTTTACCTTCAGGTTGTATGGCTGAAGCGCCTTCGAGGGAACTGTCTGTATGACTTTTCGTTCTATTAATTAACATTTTTCACAAATACATAGAATTGAGTAGCATAAAGTGGTTGAATTTGTTTATAATGAATGGTATTACTTAGAGTGGAAGCAATGAAAGGAAGTGTCCCTTTTGAGTTTAAAACAATATTCGTTGGACCAATTAAAAGAAATGTCACTTATTGAGATTGCATTTGACATTTTATCAAGCAGAAAAAAACCTATTATATTTAAAGAGTTAGTAAATGACATTACAGCTTCTCTTCATTTATCCCAAGATGAAATTAACGCAAAAATTTCTCAATTTTATACTGATATAAATATTGATGGGCGGTTTATTTGTGTTGGTGAAAATCTATGGGGATTAAGGTCTTGGTACCCTTATGAAAAAATTGAAGAAGAAGTAACTCCTACGGTAAAATCGAAAAAGAAAAAATCGAAAAAAGCATCTGAAAAAGCTACTAAAAAAGTAGAAGAAGAGAGTTTCGATGACCTTGACGATATTGAAGAAGAAGATATCGAGCTTGATTTAGATGACATTGATGACCTTGATGAGGAATCTGATGATGATCTTGAAGAAGACTTCGATCTTGAAGAAGATGATGAAGATCTTGATTTAGATGACGAGGAAGATTTATAATACGCTTGACTTTTATAATTGAACTAGGTAGAATCTTTTTTGGGCTCTTTAAAAAAGAACTTATCTTAACTATTAAAATATCCTGCTCCCTTACGAATATTCGTAAGAGGGGCATTTTTTATTTTTTAGGATAAGAAATCCATGGTGCTGTGCACTAAAAATGATTATCCCCTGTTATAAAGGTTTTGCCGTTTTATACAATCTAGCGGACCTATTAAGCAAGGGTGAACGACAAGCAATGATACTAAATAGTAATTTTTATCGTGCTTTTTGAACATCCTCATATATATAGGATTTTGAAAGGGGAAAAACAATGACAAAATATATTTTCGTTACTGGCGGAGTTGTATCATCATTAGGGAAAGGTATTACAGCAGCATCATTGGGAAGATTATTAAAAAATAGAGGATTAAATGTAACCATTCAAAAGTTTGATCCATATATTAATGTCGACCCTGGAACGATGAGTCCATATCAACATGGAGAAGTTTTTGTTACTGATGATGGAGCTGAAACAGATTTAGATTTAGGTCATTATGAACGATTTATAGATATAAATTTGAATAAATACAGTAATGTAACAACAGGGAAAATTTATTCAACTGTATTAAAAAAAGAACGACGTGGTGATTATTTAGGTGGAACTGTTCAAGTTATACCACACATCACGAATGAAATTAAAGAACGTGTCTTTAGGGCTGGGCGAGAAACAAACGCTGATGTTGTTATTACAGAAATCGGTGGAACAGTAGGGGACATCGAGTCTTTACCATTCTTAGAAGCTATACGACAAATTAAGAGTGATATCGGAAGAGACAATGTAATGTACATTCATTGTACATTAGTTCCATACCTTAAAGCAGCTGGCGAAATGAAAACAAAGCCTACACAACATAGTGTAAAAGAGCTTCGTAGCTTAGGAATTCAACCTAATGTTATCGTTGTTAGAACAGAAATGCCGATATCTGATGATATGAAAGATAAAATTGCATTGTTCTGCGATATTGATTCGAAGGCTGTTGTAGAAATGCGTGATGCAGATACATTGTATTCTGTACCACTTGCAGTTCAAGAGCAAAAGCTGGATCAAATTACATGTGATCACCTGAAGTTACCTTGTAAACCTGCTGATATGACTGAATGGGAAGAGCTTGTTAATAAGGTGAAAAACCTTTCGAATAAAACAACAATTGCCCTTGTTGGTAAGTATGTTGAATTACAGGATGCATATATATCAGTTGTTGAGGCAATGCGTCATGCAGGTTATGCATTTGATACAGATGTCAATATTAAGTGGATTAATTCAGAACATGTGACGAAAGATAATGTTGTTAATCTACTATCAGAAGCAGATGGTATTTTGGTACCGGGTGGTTTCGGAGACCGTGGTATTGAAGGAAAAATTTTAGCGATTCAGTATGCGCGTGAAAATAAGGTTCCATTTTTAGGAATATGTTTAGGGATGCAATTAGCTTCAGTTGAATTTGCACGTAATGTTGTTGGCTTGCAAGGTGCTCATTCTGCAGAAATAGATCCTGAAACACCGCATCCTGTCATTGATTTATTGCCTGAGCAAAAGGACATTGAGGATTTGGGTGGCACATTAAGATTAGGTCTTTATCCATGTAAATTATCAGATGGAACAAAAGCCTCTGAAGCATATAAAGATGAAGTAATTTATGAACGCCATCGTCACCGCTATGAATTTAATAATCAATATCGCCAAATGCTTGAAGAAAAAGGGTTTGTATTTTCTGGGACAAGTCCTGATGGACGTCTTGTAGAAATAATCGAATTAAAAGATCATCCTTGGTTTGTTGCATCACAATTTCATCCGGAATTTACGTCACGACCAACTAGGCCTCAACGATTATTCCATGACTTCATCCAAGCTTCAATAGTAACAAAAGCGTAGCCGACTGGTAGTTCCGACAAGCGCTGGAAGCATTTCATATGAAGGTGTAATTTGCCTTCGGATGAAATGATGAAGCGACCTCGAGGGACTAGGAGGCGGAGCTGGATAGTAACAAAAGCGTAGCCGACTGGTAGTTCCGACAAGCGCTGGAAGCATATCACCAGAAGGAGCCTTTTGCCTTCTAGTGAAATGATGAAGTATGAGGAATCGAAGCTAGTTATATTCAAGAGTAGATGACTTAATGCCACTTCAGCCTACGTTCATCGAAGAGTTAATGTGAATAAAAAACAAGAAAAGCCTAATGAGGATAAATTCCATTAGGCTTTTATGCATTCTTTTTTCGTATGCAATTCTTTTTGAGGAGATTGATTCTGTTGTAAAAATTCTTTTATTTCTGCAACTGTAAGTTTACTATCTAATGCTTCACATATTAAGTCAACCCATTCACGATCTAAACGAAAATTATTTTTTACACTCTCCATTTTTTCCTCCCTTAGAAAATAATCCAGGTAGCACAGCCATCATTGTTACTTCCTCTTCTCAAAAACTATTTGAATAGTTTTAGGGAGAGGTAAGAAACTTTAGACCTGTAACTTTGCGCCCTTATTTTTCAACAAGTTAGCCATTTACTGGAGGACTATATCAGTTATAAAATTTATAATAAGGTAAGTTTATTACAAAAATTACAAAAAGAGTGTAGAAACCTGTCATGGGTTAAAAAATTTTTTGAATGTGGGTTTGATAAGACTTATCCACACTTCTATTGTTTTTATGAGCAAAAAAATAGTCAAAAAGTCATAAAAACCGACAATGTAATTTTGTCGATAATTCTGAAAGGTATATATTTTGTTAAGATTTAGTATTCATCTAATATCTCTTGCATTGTATAAGCTAGCGCATGATAAGTAAATAAAGCTATCATAGTTGTAGGAAAGCCAAATCGTGTTCCATCGCTATTGGTAATTAAAGGTTTAGCTAACTTCGTATCGATAACAATATCTGCTATGTTAGAGAGTGTAATTTCATCGTTATCTGGTGTTGCGACGTTGCATATTGCAACAGTAGGGATGCCTCTTTTTCTTAATGCTAATGCTATATTAATTGCTGCTTCATCGGTTGAGAATCGCGTGATCAATAGTACTCTATCTGTCTCATTAAGGGAATTGAAGTGATTGATTGAGGGTAGCTCTTTTATGTGTAATAATGGCTCCGCACCAATTGAGGATTCAATTGAAATTGCTTCCATTTCATTCACTCCATGTAGGTATATTGAACCATCACCGAATTTTGCTTGTGCCAATAATCTAGCTCCATCCTCAATTTGGAACTCTTCATTATTAATAATTTTAGTAAATATTCCGCTTAGCTGAGTAGTAAATATCTTTAGCATCTTATGTAAATCCTCCAATGGTTTATAAATCAAGCCAGAAAGTCAAATTGGTAATAAAAACTTTCGAATTAATTACTTATTGCTTTACTTTTCTTTAGCAAGTTTAACTGCAATTGTGCTTAAATACAAATTCCTAAATTGTATCGTTCCAACTATTTAATTCACATAGGTTGCTTTATAATAAGGGATAAACTCAAATACAAAACGAGGGGTTAACAGACCTTTCCTTTACAACTGTTAAAACCCCATAAAAGCTCTTAAATCTAAGCTAATTTAGTAAAAATAGTAATTTGTTTAAGAAAAGGACTTTTGAATAAAATTGAATAATCTAGGAAGGAATGTAAAATAAAATCAATATAAAGAAGGAAAATGTGAAGTTAACGAGAAATACAAAGTAGTTAAGTAGGGAAACTTATTTAGAGGAGTGAAAAAGAATGGGGCACAAAATACTAATTGTCGATGATCAGTATGGCATTCGTATATTACTTAACGAAGTATTTCAAAAAGAAGGCTATGTAACATTTCAAGCTTCTAATGGAGTTGAGGCATTAGATATTGTAAAAAAGCACTCACCTGACTTAGTATTGCTAGATATGAAAATTCCAGGTATGGATGGAATAGAGATATTAAAGAGAATGAGGGTAGACGATCAAGATATAAAGGTCAAAGTCATTATTATGACAGCATATGGGGAGTTGGACATGATTCAAGAAGCGAAGGATTTAGGAGCGATTACTCATTTTGCTAAACCTTTTGATATCGATGAAATTCGTGTAGCGGTGAAGGAGCAATTGTCAATTGGTTCTGTTAAACAATGAATTTTTAGTGAAAATTGCGATGTAAGCGATTACTACTTAAGCGAAACTATTGAGCTTTGACAAGTAAGTTGGTATGCTATGAAATGTAACTAAGTTATGATCAAATGTGAGTATTCTTCAAAGGATAAAAACTGCACTGTTCAATAAATTTTGTGAATGACTCTAATAACATTTGGACAGTACATAGTAATTGATGAATTTGGATACTCTACATATGATGAACTTATAGGAAAATATACTAATTAGCTGCCTTAAGGAGGATAATGATATGCCTTTAGTTTCTATGACTGAAATGCTTAACAAAGCAAAAAATGAAGGATATGCAGTTGGACAGTTTAACCTGAACAACTTAGAGTTTACACAAGCAATTTTACAAGCTGCTAAAGAAGAAAACTCACCTGTTATTTGTGGTGTTTCTGAAGGTGCTGCTCGTTATATGGGTGGATTTAAAACAGTTGTAAAGATGGTTGAAGGATTAATTGAAGATTATAACATTACAGTTCCTGTGGCGATTCATTTAGACCATGGTTCAAGCTTTGAAAAATGTGCTGAAGCAATCCATGCAGGCTTTACTTCCGTTATGATTGATGGTTCTCACCATCCACTTGAAGAAAATATTGCTATTACGCAAAAAGTTGTTGAACTTGCACACCTACACGGAGTTTCTGTGGAAGCAGAATTAGGCCGTATTGGTGGTCAAGAAGACGATTTAGTAGTTGATGATGCAGATGCAATGTATGCTATTCCATCTGAGTGTGATCAACTTGTTCGTGAAACTGGAGTAGACTGCTTTGCGCCAGCTCTAGGATCTGTCCACGGACCATACAAAGGTGAACCTAATCTTGGCTTTGACCGCATGAAAGAAGTTATGGAATTAACAGGTATTCCTTTAGTACTTCATGGTGGAACAGGAATTCCTACGAAAGATATTCAAAAGGCTATTTCATTAGGAACATCAAAAATTAATGTAAATACTGAAAACCAAATTGCTTCAGCTAAAGTCGTTCGTGAAGTATTAGCTGAAAAAACAGAAGAGTATGATCCACGTAAATATTTAGGACCAGCTCGTGAAGCTATTAAAGAGACTGTAAAAGGTAAAATGAAGGAATTTGGTTCATCAGATAAAGCGTAAATCTTACCAAAGGAATTACACATCATTTCTATATTGCGTGTTTTTCTTATAACATTTTCATATAATGATTGTTCATATGAAATGGTAGGCTAGCCAAATAATTTCTATACACAGAGAAACCGCCTTTGCACAACTATTGTGCATTATTTCATTATCTTTGTAGATACTTGAAATGAAGGGCGGTTTTGTTTTTTCTTCGGCTTTTTTTCATATGATTCGCTGCGATAGCTCCCAAATTAGGTTAGAAGTAGTTTTATTGCGTGTAAAATGACTAGAACTCATGTATATTTATTATTACGAAATAAACGAATAATTCGAAAACATTGTTTTATTATATTATTTTAGGAGGAAGAATGATAATGAAATTTTTTATTGATACTGCAAACATTGAAGAAATCCGTGAAGCTCATTCAGTTGGAATTTTATCTGGTGTAACGACAAACCCAAGTTTAGTTGCAAAAGAAAAAAATGTTTCCTTTCACGATCGTCTACGTGAAATAACTTCACTCGTACCCGGCTCTGTTAGCGCTGAGGTTATTGCTACAACAGCACCAGAAATGATTGAAGAGGGCAAAGAGCTCGCTAAGATCGCTCCAAATATTACGATTAAAGTTCCGATGACTATTGAAGGCTTAAAAGCTGTGAAAGCTTTTTCTGATGAAGGAATCAAAACGAATGTTACGCTTATTTTTAATGCAAATCAAGCGTTGCTTGCTGCAAGAGCTGGAGCTACTTATGTATCACCATTCCTTGGCCGTTTAGATGATATAGGACATAATGGTATGGACTTAATTGCAACGATTGCAGAAATTTTTAATGTGCACAATCTAGAGACGGAAATTATTGCTGCCTCTATACGTCACCCAATGCATATAACAGAAGCTGCGCTAAATGGTGCTCATATAGCAACTGTTCCTTATAACTTGATTATGCAACTCTGTAATCATCCGTTGACAGATCAAGGTATTGAAAAGTTTCTAGCAGATTGGAATAAAAAAAATGACTAGAAAATATTTTTAAGAGGATCATTTCCATACATTATTTTTGCTTTTTCGTGTAAACTATTAGATAATACTTAATTCATATGGGTAAATATACCAATTTATTATAAATTAATATATAGTTTACTTCGCTATGGTGGATGAAAAGGGAGGCAAAAAATAAGTGTTGAAGGAATATATCGAACCGAGTTTTTTGAGGAACTTTTGATGATCCACTTAGAAGGGAGAAAAACATGGAAAAGTTAAAAATAGCTGGTGGTTATCCGTTAAAGGGATCAGTGAAAATTAGTGGAGCTAAAAATAGCGTCGTTGCTCTTATCCCAGCAACGATCTTGGCGGATTCACCTGTCACAATTGAAGGTATACCAAATATTTCGGATGTACAAATGTTAGGTGGTTTATTAGAGGAAATCGGTGGTAACGTAGTACTTAATGATAAAGAGATGACTATTGATCCTACTAATATGATCTCTATGCCTTTGCCAAATGGTAAAGTGAAAAAATTACGTGCCTCTTATTATTTAATGGGTGCGATGCTTGGTCGATTTAAAAAGGCTGTAATTGGGTTGCCAGGAGGGTGTCACTTGGGACCTCGACCAATTGACCAGCATATTAAAGGCTTTGAAGCACTTGGAGCTCAAGTAACCAACGAACAAGGTGCGATTTATTTACGTGCTAATGAGCTAAGGGGTGCCAGAATATATTTAGATGTAGTAAGTGTTGGTGCAACGATTAATATTATGTTGGCAGCTGTCAGAGCAAAAGGGAGAACGATTATTGAGAATGCTGCAAAAGAACCTGAGATTATTGATGTAGCCACTTTACTCTCTAGTATGGGTGCAAAAATCAAGGGTGCAGGAACTGATGTCATCCGAATTGACGGGGTAGAGCATCTTCGTGGGTGCCGCCACTCAATCATACCGGATAGAATTGAAGCTGGTACATACATTATCGTTGCAGCGGCAACTGGAGAACAAGTGTTGGTAGATAATGTAATTCCGTTACATCTCGAATCACTTATTGCTAAGCTACGTGAAATGGGTGTTTCAATTGAAACAAGTAATGATCAAGTGCTAATTTCTAGTTCAAATAATTTAAAGGCAGTCGATTTAAAAACACTTGTGTATCCCGGTTTTCCGACAGATCTACAACAACCTTTTACTTCTTTACTAACAAGAGCACAAGGTACAAGTATTGTTACTGATACGATTTATGGTGCACGCTTTAAGCATATTGATGAATTGAGGCGTATGAATGCGAATGTCAAAGTAGAAGGTGGCTCATCCATTATTTCTGGTCCAGCTCGATTACAAGGTGCAAGAGTGCGAGCGAGTGATTTGCGAGCAGGAGCTTCATTGGTTGTAGCTGGTTTAATCGCTAATGGTATAACAGAAATAACTGGATTAGAGCATATTGATCGTGGTTATAGTCACCTTGAGGATAAGCTTTCAGGTCTCGGTGCGACGATATGGAGAGAGAAAATGACTCAAGAAGAAATAGAACAGTTACAAAACTTATAAATAGTATGTTTACATTTGATCATTTATAAGATATAAACATAAAAACTATAGCAACTATATAATATGTAACTAACCGTTTAAAAGTAAGAGAAAATAGTAACAAGGTATACGAAATAGAACCTTTGATACAGTTTAATATATGCTCACTGCTTTTCAACTTACGCTTTTTAAAGTAAACTGTAAAGTTGAAGGCAATTTTTTGGGGGGAAGCACGTATGGAACGAAGTTTATCTATGGAGCTTGTTCGGGTAACTGAAGCAGCTGCTTTAGCATCAGCGCGATGGATGGGTCGTGGGAAAAAAGATGAAGCAGATGATGCTGCAACTTCTGCAATGAGAGACGTATTTGACACTGTACCTATGAAAGGTACTGTTGTGATTGGAGAAGGTGAAATGGACGAAGCACCGATGTTATACATTGGTGAAAAGCTTGGAACTGGTTATGGACAACGTGTGGATGTTGCTGTTGATCCACTCGAAGGCACTAACATTGTTGCTTCAGGTGGATGGAACGCGCTTGCAGTATTAGCTGTTGCTGATAACGGAAATCTATTGCACGCGCCTGATATGTATATGGATAAAATAGCTGTCGGTCCAGAGGCTGTAGGACATATTGATATCGATGCGCCTGTAATTGATAATTTGAAGGCTGTTGCAAAGGCGAAAAACAAAGATATTCAAGATGTTGTTGCAACAGTTTTGAACCGCCCTCGACATGACCATATTATTGCACAACTTCGTGAAGCAGGAGCGAGAATAAAGCTGATCGATGATGGAGATGTAGCAGGAGCTTTTAACACTGCGTTTGATCATACTGGTGTTGATATTTTATTTGGATCTGGTGGCGCTCCGGAAGGTGTTCTAGCTGCAGTTGCTTTAAAATGCTTAGGGGGAGAGATTCAAGGTAAACTCCTACCACAGGATGATGCAGAGGTAGAACGCTGTAAATCTATGGGACTTGATGTTAGTCGAGTTTTACGTATGGAAGATTTAGTTCGTGGTGATGATGCTATTTTCTCTGCAACAGGTGTTACAGATGGTGAGCTTCTTAAAGGGGTTCAATTTAAAGGCACCTATGGTTCTACTCATTCGATTGTCATGCGTGCAAAATCTGGAACGGTTCGTTTCGTAGAGGGAAGGCATAGCTTGAAGAAAAAGCCAAACCTTGTCATTAAGTAATATAATTATTAACTAGCTAAAACGAGGGTTTTCTTAACAACCCTCGTTTTCTTTGACTGTTTTCGCATGATTTGTAGCTTTTCGTACTAACAGTCAAACACGTACACAATTGGGGTGTGGTATCTTTTCACCACTTTTAATTGGATAACGATAGCAACAAAGTTTACGAAAAGAGCCTTTTCTTTTAAAAAAACTGTCTTTGCCATGATTGTTAAAGAATTAAATTAACAATTATGAAATTTTTTCACTGTAAAAGGTGGTTTCTGTAAAAAACATGTATGATACATAGTGAGTAGTATCTCTCCTCGTTATCACGATAACTTATACTAAAATCACATCTAATTGTTCAAGTTTAGCAAAGAAGTATATGGGAAGAGCCTTCAAAATCATGCTGAATGACTCATTTCATATACCTTACTGTACATTGTTCATTCTTCAACAGTCATAAGTTAAGTAAGTAAACTAGACATTTTCCATGCACTGTTTTCTACGGGAAATATGCTCGTGAGACGCATAATTAGATATGTTTTGCTGTTATAATTAAAAAATAGTTGAATATGTATACGAAAAAAGGGTAAAATAGAAAGTGCTACGTAAAAGAAAAACTTGTATTCTTCTTTTTTTGCTTCATGTGAAAGCCTTCCAAACCTTCGTTTTTCAATACTAACAAATAAACTAATGAAAAATGAACAAGCAATGCGGAAAAAGAATTATCATTAATTCTACCTCTTTAATAAGATAGCTCACCTAATTATTATTCATTCCATTTTTTACCTACTTATTTAGAGGAAATAATAACATTTAAAGAGTGGTGTTTATATGAGTCTAACAATTGGAAAGTTAGAGGAAATGAAGTTAAAGGAATTGTACGAGCTTGCTCGTGAATTTAAAATAACTTATTATAGTAAGCTTACGAAAAAGGAATTAATCTTTGCCATTTTAAAAGCAAGGGCGGAGAAAGACGGATTATTATTCATGGAAGGTGTTTTAGAAATCATTCAATCTGAAGGTTTTGGATTTCTAAGACCAATTAATTATTCTCCAAGCTCAGAGGATATCTATATTTCAGCTTCGCAAATTCGTCGATTTGACCTTCGAAACGGTGATAAAGTTTCTGGAAAAGTAAGGCCTCCTAAGGAAAATGAGCGATATTATGGATTACTACACGTAGAGGCAGTTAACGGGGATGATCCCGAAACAGCTAAAGAACGTGTACACTTTCCTGCATTGACTCCTTTGTATCCAAATAGACAAATTAAGCTTGAAACAGCTCCACATAAATTGTCGACACGCATTATGGACGTTACAGCACCTGTTGGCTTTGGACAACGTGGTTTAATTGTAGCTCCTCCAAAGGCTGGTAAAACCATGCTGTTAAAAGAAATTGCTAACAGTATTACGACAAATCAACCTGATGCTGAGCTTATTGTACTGTTAATTGATGAAAGACCAGAGGAAGTAACAGATATTGAAAGGTCTGTTGCAGGAGATGTTGTTAGTTCAACGTTTGATGAAGTACCAGAAAATCATATAAAGGTTGCAGAGCTTGTATTAGAGCGTGCGATGCGACTTGTTGAGCATAAGAGAGATGTAATCATTTTAATGGATAGCATCACACGATTAGCACGTGCGTATAACTTAGTTATCCCACCAAGTGGACGTACATTATCTGGTGGTATTGACCCAGCTGCTTTCCATCGTCCTAAGAGGTTTTTTGGAGCTGCTAGAAACATTGAAGAAGGTGGAAGCTTAACGATATTAGCTACTGCATTAGTTGATACCGGCTCAAGAATGGACGATGTCATATATGAAGAGTTCAAAGGAACTGGTAATATGGAGCTTCATTTGGATCGTTCATTAGCAGAGAAAAGAATTTTCCCTGCAATTGATATTCGTCGTTCAGGAACTCGTAAGGAAGAATTATTAATTCCTAAGGATCACCTTGATAAGTTATGGGCGATCAGAAAATCTATGTCAGATTCACCTGATTTTGCAGAGAAGTTTTTAAGAAAATTAAGGAAATCAAAATCAAATCAAGAATTTTTTCAAATGCTTGAAGAAGAATGGAAAGCGATGGGGCATTCATCATCTAGGCGAGTTTAAATTTTTGATGAAAAAAGAATTGTTAGTATCAGGTAGTTGCAAAAGATGAGAACCCTTGTTATAATTTCTCATGTGTGTTTCTAGATGGAATCTGTTAATGGGGTTATTTCCTATTTTGCTCCATTCTAGATGAATAAGAAGTGTTCTAAACATTTCTTTTGCACTTTTTAATAACCTCGATAACTCTGTCTCAGATGATTCAGGGCGGAAGGAGATGAAAATAATGAAAGCTGGAATTCATCCAAATTATTCAAAAGTAACTGTTAAATGTGCTTGTGGAAACGAGTTCGAAAGTGGCTCTGTAAAAGAAGAGGTGCGTGTTGAGATTTGCTCAGCTTGTCATCCATTCTATACTGGACGTCAAAAATTCGCTTCTGCAGATGGACGTGTAGATAAATTTAACAAAAAATACGGCCTTAAGTAATCAAGTAAAACAGGCGAGTTATTCCATATCTTGCCTGTTTTTTACTTTGTTTTATACTTAGTTAAATATAAAAATATTTGATATGAAATTACAGAAAAAAGGGAGACGCCGTTTCATGTATGTTATGAAGCAAACTGGCTGGCTTGAACTAATTTGTGGCAGCATGTTTTCTGGGAAGTCTGAAGAATTAATTCGACGAGTGAGACGTGCGCAATTTGCAAAGCAAAGTATTCAAGTTTTTAAACCACTTATAGATAATCGTTATAGTGATGAAGAAGTAGTATCTCATAATGGGACATCTATTATTGCTCATTCTGTAAAAGATTCACAAGATATTATTTCGAATGTAACGTCTACAACAGATGTAGTAGCAATTGATGAAGTTCAATTTTTTGATGAAGACATTATTCAAGTTGTTACACAATTAGCCAACCAAGGTCATCGTGTCATCGTTGCTGGTCTAGATCAAGATTTTAGAGGAGAACCGTTCGGGCCTGTTCCTGCGCTAATGGCTATTGCTGAATTAGTGACAAAGTTGCAAGCTGTTTGTGCCATTTGTGGTTCACCAGCGAGTAGAACTCAGCGATTAATAGATGGTAATCCTGCTTATTATGATGAACCAATTATTTTAGTAGGAGCATCAGAATCATATGAACCTCGGTGTCGTCATCATCATGAAGTACCAGGTAAACGTAGCATGAATATGGGGATAAATAGTAACAATGTCGGAAAATAATGCGCAGCAAATAGTTGTGCATTTTTTATTGGCTAAATTACATAACGCTTCATTTTAAGTCTCTTTTTGAGAATTTATTGCTATTTTTATTGAGACTCTTTTCATCAACTTTGTTGCTATCGTCATAAGGTTAGTAACAAAAACAACAAAGTGGTTATAAATTTTAAGTCGTCGTTATGATAGAAGAAAAGACGCCCAGAATTCTAGTTGTGTACGTGTTTATTCCCTAATAAGAAAACTACAATCAATGTGAAAACAGCTTAATATTAAGGTTTCTAGAAAAAAACAAACGATATAAAAATATCCTTTTGTTGTTACTATGTAATGTATCTGCCTAGTGGGACACCTCTGACGGATAACGAGAGCTATCATAAATGACGACATTTCTTTGACTCCTTTGTTAACGTATAATATAATTACAATGTTATGGACTAAAATTGAGGTGAATGATGTGTTTGATCGTTTGCAAGCTGTAGAAGAGCGTTTTGAAAAATTGAATGAGCTATTAAGTGATCCTGAAATCGTAAATGATCCTAAAAAATTACGTGATTATTCTAAGGAACAATCAGATATACAGGAAACAGTTCAAAAATATAGAGAATATAAATCTGTTAGCGAGCAACTTCAGGATGCAAAAGCAATGCTTGAAGAAAAGCTTGATGCAGATATGAGAGATATGGTTAAGGAAGAGATTAGTGAACTTGAAAGTAATGAGTCTGAAATTGTGGAGCATTTGAAAGTTCTTCTTATTCCTAAAGACCCTAATGATGATAAAAATGTAATTATGGAAATACGCGGCGCAGCAGGTGGAGATGAAGCAGCTCTATTTGCAGGTGATTTATACCGAATGTATTCTCGTTACGCGGAGATTCAAGGGTGGAAAACCGAAGTCATAGAAGCTAGTTCAACGGGAATTGGTGGCTTTAAAGAGATTATTTTTATGATAAATGGTAAAGGTGCCTATTCAAAGATGAAATTTGAAAACGGTGCACACCGCGTACAGCGTGTTCCTGAAACTGAATCTGGTGGTCGTATTCATACGTCAACAGCTACTGTTGCGTGTTTACCTGAAGCAGAAGAAGTTGAAGTAGATATCCATGAAAAGGATATTCGAGTAGATACCTTTGCTTCAAGTGGGCCAGGTGGACAGAGTGTAAATACAACCATGTCAGCTGTACGTTTAACACATGTACCAACAGGTACAGTAGTATCTTGTCAAGATGAAAAGTCACAAATAAAAAATAAAGAAAAAGCGATGAAAGTTTTACGTGCACGTGTATACGATAAGTTTCAGCAAGAAGCACAAGCTGAATATGATCAAAATCGTAAACAAGCTGTAGGCTCTGGTGATCGTTCAGAGCGTATACGGACATATAACTTTCCTCAGAATCGTGTAACTGATCATCGAATTGGCCTAACAATTCAAAAGCTAGACCAAATTTTACAAGGTAAGCTAGATGAATTTATTGATGCGCTTATATTAGAAGATCAATCCAAAAAAATGGAGCAAGACGATAATGAGTAAGCAAAAGAGAAAAATATATGAAGCCCTGAATTGGGCTTCTTCTTTTTTAAAGGAATCAAATAGGGATGACAATGTAGGCGAATTATTGTTACTTCATCACCTTCAAATGTCGAGAACGCAACTGTTTAGCAACATGAGAATGGACATCGATACTGAGATAGATAGAAAGTTTACAGAAGATATACACACTCATTGTAATGGTGTTCCGGTTCAACACATTATTGGATATGAACATTTTTACGGAAGAACCTTTCGTGTAAACAAAGAAGTATTAATCCCGCGTCCAGAAACAGAAGAGCTAGTGCAAGGTGTCCTGCAACGTATAGATAAGTTATTTCCAAATGGAAATCGTGTTAACGTAGTAGATGTTGGAACTGGGAGTGGTATCATTGCCATTACATTAGCTTCTGAGCGGAAATCATTACATGTCACTGCTACTGATATTGCAAAAGAATCACTAGCCATTGCGAAATTAAATGCTGAAAACCTCGAGACAGAGGTTACGTTTATTCAAGGGGATTTGCTAACGCCTTTTATGAATAGTGATACAACTTTTGATGTGATTGTCTCGAACCCTCCTTATATCCCTAACGATGAGATTGACAAACTATCTCCAGTTGTAAAGGATTACGACCCTATGCGTGCTTTAGCTGGTGGTGAGGATGGACTTGATTTTTATCGTCGTTTTATGACGCAATTGCCTTACGTATTAAGTGAGAAGGCAATTATTGCTTTTGAAGTAGGGGTTGGACAAGGTAAGAGCGTTCAATCATTACTACAACAAACTTTTAGAAATGCAGTTGTTGAGGTTGTATTTGATATTAACGGCAAAGATAGAATGGTCTTTGCTGAGATATCTTAATATAAAGGTATTAATGTGAAAATGGACGAAAAGGGCCCTTATTTATCTTAAGGTCACTTCAATCATAGATACGAAATCCAAAAGCGCCTTCATATGAAATGCCTCCAGTGCTTGTCGGGGATGACCGAGACACTTGCGTTTTTCTAGATGTCTAGCTCCAGTGCCTATCCCCTCGAGGTCACTTCGCCATTTAATAAGAAGGCAAAAAGCGCCTTCATATGAAATGCCTCCAGTGCTTGTCGGGGATGACCGAGGCACTTCTGCTTTTCTGTATGTCTAGCTCCAGCCGCAATCGGCTCGAGGTCATAAGTCAAGCTGACGAGAAGGTTAAAAAGCAACCTTCTAGCCAGCTCGCCTTATGCTTGTCGCCGATAAGCATGCGTCTTCTGCCTTTCTAGATGTCTAGCTCCAGTGCCAATCCCCTCGAGGTCACTTCGCCATTTAATAAGAAGGCAAAAAGCGCCTTCATATGAAATGGCTCCAGTGCTTGTCGGGGATGACCAAGGCACTTGCGCTTTTCTGTTCATCTACTAGATTTTTTTCATTTTACTAGTTTAAGATTTTTTTATATTGTCCACACTGTTTTAGTGAAGGGGCGGTGCTAGTAAATGGCGAAGAAAAACATTGCTATTATATATATTTTATTATTAGTTTTTGGAGTTAATATTGTGTTTTATGGAGAGCAAACAAATGTCCAGGCAAATGATACTGTCATTATTCCAGATGAGGCGATTCGTTTACGCATACTTGCTAATAGTGATTCTAGTGAAGACCAAGCTTTGAAAAGGCTCATTCGAGATAAGGTAAATGAACAAATTACACTATGGGTTGAAGAGTTGACTTCGATTGAAGAGGCAAGAAAACTAATCAATACCCGTGTTCACATGATAGAGCAAATTGTTGAATCGGTACTAAGTAACCAAGGTAGCAAACAAAATGCTAGCGTAGAGTTTGACGAAGTAAGTTTTCCGACGAAACTATATGGAAACTATTTGTATCCTGCAGGTGAATATGAGGCAATATTAATTACGTTAGGTGATGGAGCTGGAGCTAATTGGTGGTGTGTTTTATTTCCTCCTTTATGCTTTTTAGATTTTTCCAACGGTGAAGCAGTTGATATGAATGACAACAGTGAGAATGAGCTTAAGCAAACGAAAGAAACAAAAAATGAAAAGGTCAAAGTGAGATTTTTTCTTATTGAATGGATTTCAAAGTTATTTGATTAGGATTCACTTCGTGAACTTTGTTTCTATGATAACTAATTGATGCGGCAAGATGTTGATTTTAGCAAATAGCCATTGTTTACAAAGAAGAGAAGGTACCTGACAGGCTTAATTAATAGCAATGTGTTCATGTTGATAAATGAAATGATCTCTTTATATGATATTCTAGTTTTAATAATCCACAAGTTATCCACTATAACATGAGCTTTATCCACATTTTGTGGATAAAGCTTGTTTTATAGTGTTGAATATTTTATAGTTTTAATAGCTTATCAACATGGTGGTTATAAATTAAGATAGTATATTGATGAAGATACTAATGTTGAAATAATAATACTTATAAGTAATTACTGCAGCTAAGAAGATAGGAGTGAGATGGTTGAGTACTAAAGTTTGGGTTGTGGATGACAAGGGAATTAATCCACAAAGTTATCCACAAATTAAGCAAGCGGCCCGATTGCTTAATCAAAATGAAGTTGTAGCTTTTCCGACTGAAACTGTATATGGATTAGGGGCAAATGCTTTGTCGGACGAGGCTGTGACTAAAATTTTTACTGCTAAAGGACGTCCAAGCGATAATCCACTTATTGTTCACATTGCCGAGAAAAAGCAGTTGTTTGATATTGCGGAAAATGTATCGGATGTAGCGTTGAAGTTAATAGATTATTTTTGGCCAGGTCCATTGACGATTGTTTTAATGAAAAAAGAAGGAATATCTGATAAAGTTACAACTGGTTTAAGTACTGTTGCGGTTCGAATGCCTAATCATGAAATTGCTTTACAGTTAATTAGAACGAGTCAGTTACCTATTGCTGCTCCCAGTGCGAATCTATCTGGGCGGCCAAGTCCTACCTCAGCAAAACACGTACACGATGATCTAAACGGCAAGATAGCTGGAATATTAGATGGTGGTCTTACTGGAGTAGGTGTAGAATCAACTGTCTTAGATTGTACAGGCCAAATACCAGTAATACTCCGACCTGGTGGTATAACAAAAGAGCAGCTTGAGGAGGTTGTGGGTAAGGTGGACATAGATCATGCCTTAGTTGAGGAAGGTCAAACACCTAAGTCACCTGGAATGAAATATACCCACTATGCTCCACAAGCACCACTGTTCATTGTGCAGGGAACAAGTAATTTTTTGCAATTGAACATTGATAAACAAAGAGCTAGTGGAAAACGCGTTGGTGTGATAACTACTGATGAAAATAAACAAAAATATAATGCAGATATCATTTTAAGTTGTGGACAAAGGAATGATTTGTACAGTGTTGCTAGTAATTTATATGGTGTTCTTAGAAAATTTGATGACACCCAGGCAGATGTTATTTTAAGTGAGAGTTTTCCTTATGAAGGAATTGGCCATGCAATTATGAATCGTTTAATGAAAGCTGCAGCACATCAAACAATAGAACAAAAATAGTACCCTTTTCTTCTATTTCCAACAGTACAAGCATATGTTTAAGAAAGTCGTTATGTAATTATATAGGCTATTTTTATTTGCGTTGTTATGTCGTCGCTTTAAATAAAAAGATGACACGAACTATTACGAAAATTAACAATCAAATCGAAAACAGCCTTTGCATATGTTTATCTAGACTGGTCTTAGGGATGTTTGAACTTCCTTTACTAGATCAAGTGTAGGAGGTAGGAGGGCAATGGGAACGATATTTGGGGAAATAGTTACTTTATTTATCATGGCATTTGCTTTAGGTATGGATGCTTTTTCTGTAGGTCTTGGGATGGGATTAATCCCTCTACGTCTAAAGCAAATTTTTTATATTGGTGTTACGATAGGCTTTTTTCACATTTGGATGCCATTGGTAGGAATGGTTATTGGAAGGCTGTTGTCCGAGCAGTTCGGTGCAGTTACTACCTATGCTGGTGGGGTGTTATTATTACTACTCGGTATCCAAATGTTTATATCGTCCTTAAAAGAAGATGAATCATCACTAATAACCCCTGTTGGACTCGGTTTACTTATCTTTGCTTTAAGCGTGAGTTTAGATAGTTTTTCTTTAGGTTTAAGTTTAGGGATGTTTGGAGCGCGAACAGCAATTACTATATGTATGTTTGGCTTGGTGAGTATGGTCTTGACTTGGACAGGGTTGCTACTAGGTAGATCAGCTCAAAGGTGGTTAGGGACATATGGAGAAGCATTAGGGGGAAGTATTTTATTCGCTTTTGGTGTTAAATTACTTTTCGCTTGAAGAAATAATGATAAATAGCATAGTTAGAAAATTCTAGTTCATCCGTCTTGGGTCTTTATACTTTTCTTCCTTAGTAACTTTAGCTACCATAAGCTTATTTTTTTTGCATAAAATAAAAATAAATGTATATTATTACCTATATAATGCGACAAATTTCGATTATAATGGTAGTGATGGTATAATTTTTTGTAAAATACTGTTGTAAATCAAAGAAGTTCAAACACCATAGAAGCTAGAACGAAAGTCATATATAGATCTAATAGCATCGGAGGATTAGAATGACAAAGATACTATTTGTATGTACTGGGAATACGTGTCGTAGCCCAATGGCAGAAGCATTATTAAAACATAAAAACATGGGCAACATTCAAGTTCGATCAGCGGGTATTTATGCAAACAATGGAAGCGCTGCATCAGCTAACGCCAATGAAGTACTGAAAGAAAAGGAAATTGTGTTAGATCATATTTCTTGTCAGCTTGAAAAGGAACATATTGATTGGTCCACATATATTTTGACGATGACGAGCAACCATAAGCATCTCATTGTGAATACATTTCCTGAAGCTATATACAAAACTTATACATTAAAAGAATTTGTTGAAGGAGAAGGTGGAGATATTAGTGATCCATTTGGTGGTTCGGTACAGACGTATCGTCAAACGATGAATGAGTTAGAGCAGTTAATTGAGAAGTTATATAAAAAACTTAAATAAAGCTACTTTTCTTAAACTTTGATATAATTTTCGCAAAACCCGAATAGTTAAATGAGGTTTTACGCGATTGTCATCTTTTTATAGAAGAAAAGATGACACGAAGCACTATTTGGAGTACTTATTTCTTAGCACAAAATAACATCAATGTGCAAACTGAATCAACAAGGGGATCTATTGTTTTATTATGGGAAGGGGAGTCTTACTATGGGAGAGAAGAAGAAACGGTATAAATTTGGTTTAAGACTTAAGCTTGTATTGTTTATTACCACTGTAGCGTTAATTACATACTCTACTTCAGCGATCTGCATCTATTATTTTTATGATTTCGTTAATGGTTACTTTGCGTTAAGTGAAGGAGCTTTCACGATTATCACTTTAGTGTTAGGAATCCTTTGGTCTAGTATTTTGGCATATTTCATTGCTGGGCTTATAACTAAACCATTACAAAAATTAGAAGCGGTTGCAATGAATGCAGCGAATGGCCAAATTAATGAAGATGTTCCCGTAAAAAAAGCTGATGATGAGATTCGATCATTATCTATTGCATTTAATAAGATGCTAAAGAGTTTAAGAGAAATGGTACATAATATTGAAGATAATTTTGCAAATACAAATAACAAAGTAATAGAAATATCAACTGCTACTAATTCTGCTTCGGTACAAGCTGAGAACATTGCTCACACGATCGAGGAGATTTCTAAAGGAGCAGATAGTTCAGCTGTTGCTGTTCAAAGTACAGCAGAATCTGTTGATGATGTATTGATGTTGGCAAAAGAAGTACAAGATAAAGCTGTTGCATCTGAACACCTTTCTAAAGAGATGGTTAACCGCTTAAATGATAGTAAAGTAGTTATACACTCTCTCGTTTCAGGAATTCAAAGTTTAGCGGAAAATAACCAACAATCTTTAAAAGCGGTTGGTAGATTAGAAGAGAATGCAAATAAAGTAGAAAATATTATTTCATTAGTTGGCGATATTGCTGAGCAAACGAATTTGTTAGCGTTGAATGCATCCATAGAAGCTGCTCGTGCAGGGGAGCATGGGAAAGGTTTTGCAGTTGTAGCAGAAGAGGTTCGTAAGCTTGCGGATGAGAGTGGAACAGCTGTCCAAGGAATAACGGAGTTAATCAAAAATATTCAGCTTGAGGTTCAGAATGTCGTTCAACAAATCACAGATCAAGTAAATGTAGCAAACAACGAGGCGAATAAAGGATCAGAGACAAACGAAGCCATTGCAGAAATGACTGAATCAGTAAATGAAGTTGTTGAAGCGGTCAAATATATTACTAAATACGTGATGCGTCAGATGGATAGTATTAATCATACTGCTGTACAATCACAAGAGGTCGCTGCAATTGCTGAGCAAACATCAGCAGGAGCAGAAGAAGTAGCAGCCTCCACGAACGAACAGGCATTAGTTATCGAAAATATTGATAAACTCGTAACTGAATTATCTGGACAAGCTGATAATTTGAAAAAAACGATACAACAATTTAATTGTTAATTACGTATTATAGTGAGCTAATGTCGAATTACACACATGAAAAGATACAAAATGAGAGCAGCACAAAAGATCCTATTTTGGTTTAATCGTGAGTAGGTCGAACAATAACCAACGTCGATAAGTTTAAAAAATTATCAATTAAATACATAGCGCAAAAGAGTTTTAGTTAGCTATACGTATATTTATAGCAAACTAAAACTTTTTTGCTAGGTAACTTTCACATAATTGTGCTATTCGTTATAAGAGATAAGCACGTATACATCTAGCGTTCGTAGCATCTTTGCTACTTTTAAAATAATTGAGCTCTCATAAAGCTCATCATACAGTTCATTTTAGCAACAAGGTTTACGAAGAGAGCTTTTTCATAATTCCTGTTCATAAAATGTGTTACTACTGTTACTAAAGAAGCTTTAGTCATTTTGTATATGTTTACTAGAAAAAAGTGCCAGCTTTAGTGTGTGCAATAATTAATGCCGAAGCGGCCTTATTATAAACACTGTGTGCATTATAGATTGTTATACCTATTATCCTCTATCAATTACTTTTTCGTTATTTTTCCAACCTCGTCTATCTATTAAACTTGTAATGTGAGCGATGTGATGACGCCCATGCCAAGCATAAATACCAATAGCTGTTTTCAATTTAACTACTCCTGAATCTGGATGGATAAACTGCTTTTCTAAATCGCTAGGTTGTAATGAGCGCAATAATACTACCCATTTTTTATGTAAAGCTGTTAATAGATCAAGTGATAAATCAATAGGTGCTGATGAAGAATCGTGTAACTGTGCAAACCCTTGCTGATCATAAACTTTAATATGTGGGTCATTTTCAGTCAGCGTCCACTTAAATCGAATAAAACCATTGATATGAGCATCTGCCACATGATGTACAACCTGTCTTACTGTCCATCCCTCTGGTCGATACGCGGTATTTAACTGTGCTTCCGATAAACCTTTTACAGTTTGTTGAAGCCTTAAAGGTGTTTTTTCTATTTGATTAATCCATAAATCTAGTTGTTCTTTGGCTAAATTATCGTCTAGCTTAGGTTTACCTATCGGGTATCGTAAATCTTCCATCTTTCTTCCTCCTTACTTCAATAGAATCTTTAACATTATTTTACACCAAGAAAGTTTATCAAGTAGTTAAAAGTTAAATCAAAACTATATGGTCTTTTTACCGAACAAATTATTCTCAGCTCAGAAGAGTTTGAAAATTCACGTGTAACAATGTGCATAAAGTATTTGCTTGTTCTATTCCAAATACACTATCATATAGACGGATACCTCTTTGGGGCAATAATACGTAAATGGAGGATTAATAATGAAAATAGCAATTGCATCAGATCATGGTGGAGTAAATATTCGTGAAGAAATTAAAGGCTTAATGGAAGAGATGAACATAGATTATGTTGATCTAGGCTGTGAATGTGGCGAATCAGTTGATTACCCTGATTATGCACTACCAGTTGCGGAGAAAGTAGTGAGTGGAGAGGTTGATAGAGGTATATTAATATGTGGTACTGGGATAGGGATGAGTATTGCAGCTAATAAGGTGAAAGGAATTCGATGTGCTCTTGTCCATGACTTATTCAGCGCAAAAGCAACGCGTGAACATAATAATAGCAATATTTTGGCTATGGGTGAGCGAGTAATAGGCCCTGGACTAGCAAGAGAGATTGCGAAAGTTTGGTTGACTACTGACTTTGAAGGTGGACGACATGAGAATCGAATTAACAAAATTACTAAATACGAAAAATAACACGAAGGAGAGCGAGCCGACATGAGTGCTGATATATTAAAATGGCAGCAGCAATTACATATGATTTTAAGTGAGTTCCAACAAATTGCATCGCTAGGGAATCAACAGCTGTTAGTCGTTGGTTGCAGTACGAGTGAAATCTTAGGCGAACGAATTGGAACATCTGGTACGATGGAAGTTGCAGAGATGGTCGTAAAAGAATGTATGGCATTAAAAGAGATGTATGGTTTCCAAATAGCATTTCAATGCTGCGAACATTTGAACAGGGCGTTAGTTGTAGAAAGACAAACAGCATTAGACAAACAGCTTACAGAAGTAACAGTAACACCTATTCGCTCTGCAGGTGGGTCGGTACCTACATATGCTTATCACCATTTCATTGATCCGGTTGTTGTAGAGTTTATAAAAGCAGATGCTGGTATTGATATCGGTGATACTTTTATCGGAATGCATATTAAGCATGTGGCTGTTCCAGTTCGGTGCTCCATCAATCAAATTGGACATGCTCATGTCACCCTTGCTAAATCAAGACCAAAACTTATCGGTGGTGAAAGAGCTGTTTATGCGAGTAACAAAGAAAATAAACAATGTTAATCTTATTTTGTTATAACAGCACTATTGCTGGATTCTTATTAATATTAAATGGAAGGATGATGACAATAATGGAATGGGAAAATGATGCAAAAGAACTATATGAGGAGTTACTTAAGCTAATCCCAGTTTTTGCTCGACCAATGGCTAAAAAAGGAATTGAAAGAAGAATCCTTGAAATATCAGTTAATAAAATATCAATGGATGAAGTTATAAGAGGGTATCTTATGGCAGCACCTGGAAATATGAAGGGGCGTGTCATTGATGTGTTAAAATCGAAAAACATCGACCTTACCCCGTACAAGGATATAGTGGGGTAGTTTGTTAACTGTTTTTCAATCTGTTATTGGGTTGATGATAAAATGTTTTCAATAACGATGTTGTTAAAACAGTAAAATCATTGATTAACATGGCTTTTCGTAGGTGATCTATGTTTTTAACAATGAAATTGTTCTTTTAGGTGACAACATCCAACGAAACATAGGGATAGCATCGTTTCTACAAGAAAGGATACATGATGAAAACAAAGCGGATAACAACGGAGAATGAATTAAAAACGGCATTTCATATTAGAACAACAGTGTTTGTAGAGGAACAAGGGGTACCGTTAGAAGATGAATTTGATGAATATGATCAATTAAACGGAAAATGTGATCATGTTCTTGTTTTTATCAACGATGAAGCTATAGGGACTGGTAGAATTCGTTTTGTTGATGGACAAGGCAAACTTGAAAGAATATGTGTCTTAGCTCCATACCGTAAATTTGGTGTTGGAAAAGTCATTATTCAAGCACTTGAAGGAATAGCAAAGGATAAACAAATAACAAGAGTGAAGTTACACGGTCAAACACAAGCAGAAGGCTTTTACAAAAAGCTTGGTTATGATATATTGTCTGATGTTTTTATGGAGGACGGCATTCCGCATGTATTAATGGGAAAAGGTTTGAATGTTCGTAGTTCCGAACAATAACACCATGATAAGTGTTTTTTGTTCTTTTTTTCGTGGATCGGGGTATAATCATGTGCTATAATAGAAATTAATTTTCGGAAAAAACATATGGGCAGAAGCCATCGGAGGGGATTTACATGAAAAACTTATCGCAGCAAGATCAAACCGTTTTTAAAGCAATGAATGAAGAATTGACTAGACAGCGTACAAAAATTGAATTAATTGCATCTGAGAATTTTGTAAGTGAGGCAGTAATGGAAGCGCAAGGATCTGTATTAACAAATAAGTATGCGGAAGGTTATCCTGGTCGACGTTATTACGGAGGCTGTGAGCATGTTGATGTTGTTGAGGATATTGCGCGTGACCGCGCAAAACAAATCTTTGGTGCTGAGTATGCAAATGTGCAACCACACTCAGGTGCACAAGCGAATATGGCTGTGTATTTTACGATCCTTGAACATGGCGATACAGTGTTAGGAATGAATTTATCCCACGGTGGTCATTTAACTCATGGTAGCCCCGTCAATTTTAGTGGAGTCCAATATAATTTCGTAGAGTATGGTGTAGATCAAGATACTCATCGTATTAATTATGAGGATGTTCTAGAGAAAGCTAAACTGCACAAACCAAAATTAATTGTTGCAGGAGCAAGTGCATACCCACGAGAAATAGACTTTAAACGTTTCCGAGAAATTGCTGATGAAGTAGGGGCTTATTTAATGGTTGATATGGCTCATATTGCAGGCTTGGTAGCTGCAGGCTTACACCAAAATCCAATTCCGTTTGCAGATTTTGTTACAACGACAACACATAAAACATTGCGTGGACCACGTGGTGGTATGATTTTATGTAAGGAAGAGTTCGGTAAGAAGATTGATAAATCAATTTTTCCAGGAATTCAAGGTGGCCCGCTTATGCATGTCATTGCTGCAAAAGCAGTTTCATTTGGTGAAGCACTTGAAGACAGCTTTAAACAGTATGCAGGAAATGTTATAGCTAACGCTAAGCAACTTGCTGAAAGCTTAAAAGAAGAAGGTATCACACTCGTTTCCGATGGTACTGATAATCACCTTGTTTTACTAGATGTCCGTTCGTTAAATATTACAGGTAAATTGGCTGAAAAAATCCTTGATGATGTAGGTATTACAGTTAACAAGAATACAATACCATTTGATCCTGAAAGTCCGTTTGTTACTAGCGGAATTCGTATAGGTACAGCTGCTGTAACAAGCCGTGGCTTTGATATAGAGGCTATGAAAGAAACGGCAGCAATCATTGCGTTTACGCTCAATAACCATGATAATGAAGAAAAGCTGGAAGAAGCGAAAGAACGTGTAGCAACTTTAATTAAAAAATTCCCATTATATGAAGATAAATAATATGACATAAGCTAGACTGCATTTTTGCAAGTCTAGCTTTTTGTTTGTGGTAAAGTGTTAAATTTAGGTAATTATTCGATTAACTTTGAGACTGCTATAAAAAAAGAAAACTTACCTCGTTTGAAGAGGTGTTATTAGGAGATGTTATTTATCATGCCTTTCCCATCCAAATGGTTTTTTATAGAGCATTTAACATAATATTTAATATGATAATGCCCCCTTATATGAGCTGGGATTGAGGAGCTAGTCCTTTTCTTAAGTGAAGCTTGAACTGTTGGAGGTTTTTCTGTAAAATCAATTGAAGTGAAAACGAAAAGGAGAGATATTAAGATGGCGAAAGTATATGTGTTTGATCACCCCCTCATTCAACATAAGCTTACATATATTCGAGATAAACATACAGGTACGAAAGAATTCCGTGAATTAGTTGATGAAGTAGCAACTCTCATGGCATTTGAAATTACGCGTGATCTTCCACTTGAAGATACGGTTATTGAAACACCTGTTAATAAAACAAACTCAAAAATATTAACGGGGAAAAAATTAGGTATTATTCCTATTTTAAGAGCTGGCTTAGGAATGGTAGATGGCATCCTAAAGTTGATTCCTGCTGCAAAAGTTGGACATATTGGACTGTATCGTGACCCAAAAACATTGCAACCAGTTGAATACTATGTGAAGCTTCCTTCTGATGTAGCTGAACGTGACTTTATTGTAGTTGATCCGATGTTAGCAACTGGAGGGTCAGCAGTCGAAGCAATTCATTCATTAAAAAAACGTGGTGCCAAAAACATTAAATTAATGTGCTTAATCGCTGCTCCTGAGGGCGTTGAGGTAGTTAAAACTGAACATCCTGATGTTGACATATATCTTGCTGCTTTAGATGAAAAACTTAATGATCATGGCTACATTGTTCCAGGTTTAGGTGACGCTGGTGATCGATTGTTCGGAACGAAATAAATTAATATTTTTTGAAAATCAAGTAGAGCAGACTTTACTTGATTTTCTAGGTTTGTTAAGGGTCTGATTCCTCTTAATGTATTGTATTTGCGCTTGAGAGTTATTGAATTTGACCTTTTTCGTTTAAGTTATTCAAATGGTATAACTAAGATAACATTGTTAGTGGAGGCGTCTGGAGATGACTAAACGGATAAGAGTGATGACGATTTTTGGAACTCGTCCTGAAGCAATTAAAATGGCACCGCTAGTACTAGAGTTGCAAAAACAATCCGAGCATTTTGAATCAATTGTAACTGTAACCGCTCAGCATCGAGAAATGCTTGATCAAGTTTTACATATTTTCGGGATTACGCCTGATTATGATTTGAATATTATGAAGGAACGTCAAACGTTAACTGACATTACAACGAGAGGGCTTGAAGGCTTAGAAGATGTAATGAAAAAAGTACAACCGGACATCGTGCTTGTACACGGTGACACGACAACGACTTTTGTGGCGAGTCTTGCAGCATATTATAACAAAATTGTTGTCGGTCACGTAGAGGCTGGACTTCGTACTTGGAACAAGTTTTCACCGTTTCCAGAAGAAATGAACAGGCAGTTAACGGGAGTATTAGCTGATTTACACTTTGCTCCAACTTCTAAAGCACAATCTAACCTTTTAAATGAAAATAAAGAGGAACAAGGAATATTTATTACAGGGAATACTGCGATTGATGCGTTAACAACGACAGTGAAGGATCAGTATACACACCCTATTTTAGATCAACTCGGTCATGATCGACTAATTTTATTAACAGCACATCGTCGCGAAAATGTTGGCGAACCGATGCGGAATATATTCCGAGCGGTGAAACGTCTTGTTGAAGAACACAGTGATGTTCAAGTTGTGTATCCTGTTCACTTAAATCCTGCTGTAAGAGAGCTGGCTAATGACGTGTTAGGAAATGATTCGCGCATTCACTTAATTGAACCATTAGATGTGATTGATTTTCATAATTTTGCCTCAAGAGCTCACCTTATCTTGACAGATTCAGGTGGTGTTCAAGAAGAAGCGCCTTCCTTAGGAGTACCTGTCCTTGTACTTCGTGACACAACCGAACGCCCTGAAGGCATTGATGCAGGTACATTAAAATTAGCAGGAACTGATGCAGACACGATCCATCAATTAGCAACTGAACTTCTCACAAATAAGGAAGAATATGAGAAAATGGCACAAGCGAGTAATCCATATGGTGATGGTGAAGCATCTAAGCGTATAGCGGAAGCCATAAAGTATTATTTTAAACAATTAGCTAACAGACCAGCAGATTATTTAATATAGAAATTTTTAATATAGGCTCTTTTCGTAAACTTTGTAGCTATTGTTAGAACCAAAAAAGTTGTTTTATATGGTTAGTCATTGTTGTACAGAAGAAAAGATGCCACGAACTCTATTTGTTTAATTGTGTTTGGCTCTTAGTACGAAAAGCAACATTTAATGCGAATACAGCCATTAAAAAAGACTGATGAGTGTCAGTCTTTTTTAGTTTGGGCAATAAAAGTCGTTGCTTGGACTGTAACAGGTACAGCTTCGACAGTAAACTAGTTGATTTGGACAGTAAACCCATTGATTAGGATAGTAAATCTGTTGATTAGGATAGTAAATCTGTTGATTAGGATAGTAAATCTGTTGATTAGGATAGTAAACCAGTTGATTTGGATAGTAAATCTGTTGATTAGGATAGTAAACCTGTTGATTAGGATAGTAAACCTGTTGATTAGGACAGTAAACCTAGAAGTTTCGACAGTAAAGTAAGAGTTTTGGACAAAAACACCGCATTTTACTCGAAATTAACATGTATCCCTCACATAAAATGATTCCATTCGTATAAAACTAAAGCCTGAGGTGATGCTATGCGAGTATTCAGGCAAATGAATCTACTATTTCTTCTTATCTTACTTATAACATTGAATCTTACTTATCAGCATGAGGAGTTTAAAGCAGTAAATCAAGTTATAACTTACCCTGACAGACCCCCTATACCAAAATTTGTTCCGAATAAACAAGAGAAGGCTATTATTGTCGTTGAGGAAGAGCATTTTGAAAGAGCAAAAAAGCAACTATCCAACTCACTTCCATCAATAAGGGTTAATCAAATATATGAAATAGCATTTAAAGGGTTTGCTGTAGAAGGTAAGTCACAGGATATACATAAATTATTACAGAAATCATGGGTGAAGCACTCTTCTTCAGTTTCCACATATCGTGTAACGCTTGAAAAGAGCGTCCCTTTTATCGGTGGTCACGAAGTAAGGGGGCTGTTTGATCCTGAGAATGTAAGATTAACTGGAAAGGGTATGAGAGTCGGGGTCATTGATACAGGGGTAGATTATACACATCCAGATTTACAAAAAAACTACGGAGGAGGATTTGATGTTATTGACGATGATAATGACCCAATGGAGACGATTGCTGCTGAAGGATTACCTACACTGCACGGTACTCACGTAGCTGGAATCATTGCAGCGAATGGAAAGGTGAAAGGAGTCGCACCAGAAGCAGAAATTATCGCATATCGTGCATTAGGTCCAGGAGGAGTTGGTACGAGCGATCAGGTCATTGCAGCTATTGAAAAAGCGATTGAAGATCAAGTAGATGTTATTAATCTATCTCTTGGAACTACAGTGAACGGTCCGGATTGGCCTACTAGTTTAGCGCTTGATAAAGCTGTTGAACAGGGCATCATTGCTGTCACGTCAAGTGGTAATTCTGGTCCTAGCATATGGACGGTCGGCTCACCTGGTACGTCCTTAAAATCGATTTCTGTTGGTGCGTCAACGCCTCCAATGCATAATCCTTTTATTAAGGTCGCTTTTCACGATGAAGAGATCGAGTTATCTACCATGCAGGGTTCACATGCTTGGGACATAAACAAACCGACTTCATTTGTTCTTGGCGGTCTTGGTACCAAAGAAGATCTAGTTGATGTGAAGGGGAAAATTGTCCTCATTGAGCGCGGAAAGATTACCTTTACTGAAAAAGCATTAAATGCTCAAGCAGAAGGTGCGGTTGGAGTAATTATTTATAATCATAAAGAAGGAGATTTCCTAGGAACTCTTGAGGAGCAGCCAACAATTCCTGTAGTATCAATGTCACAAAAAGAAGGCATATGGCTAAAGGCACGGCATGATGAAGGTAAGAGGCTATTGTATACGTCTCAACGACCTAGTAAGGATGTGTTAGCTGACTTTAGTTCAAGAGGACCTGTTACATATACTTGGGGTATTAAGCCTGATATTGTCGCTCCAGGCGTGGCAATTGATAGTACGGTTCCGAATGGCTATTTACAATTACAAGGCACGAGTATGGCCGCGCCCCATGTGGCAGGGGCATGTGCGTTAATAAAACAAGCTCATCCTGATTGGACGCCAGAGCAAGTAAAGGCAGCTTTGATGAATACAGCTAAAACGCTAACGAAGGAGGATGGGAGTTTATATAAGCCCTATGAACAAGGAGCTGGAAGAATTCAACTTGCCGAAGCCATTAGAGCAAGTACTTTAGTATATCCTAGTTCAGTTGCCTTCGGGCAATTTCAAACAGAGGATGTTCGGCAAAAGAAAAAAGTGACACTCACCATTGAAAATCAATCTACAAAGCGTGCTTATTATTCATTCGAATATCCAAAGCATCAGGCTGGACTACAATGGGGTTTGCCTATGTCCTTTACATTACAGCCTAAAGAGAAGAAGCAAGTTGATGTTAAATTTGATATTACACCAAATATGTTTGAGGGTGGCTTACATACAGGAGCATTTGTCATAAGAGAAAATAACAAACGTATTACATTACCTTATCTCTTTGTAGTAGATGAACCGGATTATCCAAGGGTGATGGGCTTTGAATTTACAATTGGAGACGAACCAGCTACATATCAATATGAGCTATATTTGCCTGGTGGTGCTGAAGAATTAGCTATAGCTTTGTATGACCCAGATACATTTCATTTTATTACATATTTAGACTGGCAAAAGGATGTAGAGCGAGGTTTATTTGAAAAAACATTATCGTTCGATGAAGTTCCAGCAGAAGGTGTTTATAAAGCAATTGTCTTTGCCAAAAAAGAGGGGAGGGAGGATTCGTTTGAAACAATGGTAGTCATAGAAGACATCGCTAACAACGAAAAATAGTGTAATCTAATAATATAACATTTTGTCGGCTTATGTAATGTGAACATTTCACAACAAACAGATTGACATTGACTATGTGCTATTGTATGCTTACAAAGGATGTAAAAAATAAGGCTTACAAGCGGGTAAAAACAAGACTTTTCAGACATTTTTTAATGCTGTTTTGAAAAGTATTATTGTGAGGTTTATGTCGGAATGCGTCAAAACCAACGACACCCTTTACGAGCGATGGCACTAATGTCGACCATTCTCTCGCAACTAGTAGGTTCAGTTTTATTTGGCATTTTTTCTGGTAGATGGATCGATAGTAAATTGGAAACGGCACCATTGTTTTTAATTATTGGTCTTCTTATTGGACTAGCAGCTGGTGTATTTGCTATGGTGCGCCTGATCAACCACTATTTTTCGGGAGATTCCTAATTATGCAAGATTTGCAGCAAATGTCTATACGTTATAGAAAATACATATTATTTCTGCTTTCAATCTACGTGTTAGGTTGGGGGTTCACACCATATCAATCGGTTTTTTTAGGGTTGATATTTGGTACAATAATAAGTTTGTATAATTTATGGATCATGGTTCGCCGGTCAAATCGGTTTACTAAAGCGGTGGAAGAAGGTACTAAAGTTCGTTCACTAGGAACATTTAACCGGATGGCTTCAGCTGCACTTGTCGTGTATATTGCATTACAATATCCAGACAAGATTCATTTATACTCAGCAATTTTGGGATTAATGACGATCTATATCGTCATTATAATAGATTATTTTTTTCAACTCATTCATCGCGGGGAAGAGAGGTGAATAATAAATGAATCATGGAGCTCCAATTGAAGAATTTTTAGGCCTTAATTTTAATTTAAGTAATGTATTAATGATGCTAGTTACTGCTACAATTGTATTTATTATCGCAGTCATCTGTACTCGTTCTCTATCTATGAAACCTACAGGTAAGCAAAACTTCATCGAGTGGGTAGTAGACTTTATTAAAGGAATTATAAATAGCTCGATGGATTGGCAAACTGGTGGAAGATTCTTAACGTTAGGATTAACGTTATTCCTATACATCATTGTTGCCAATATGTTAGGTCTACCATTTGCGGTTCAAGTAAATGGTGAGCTATGGTGGAAATCACCGACTGCTGATCCAGTCGTTACGCTAACATTAGCGATAATGGTTGTTGGATTGTCACACTATTATGGTGTGAAAATGAAAGGTGTAAAAGAATATGGTAGAGACTTTATCAAACCATTTCCTTTTATGTTGCCATTTAAGATTATCGAAGAGTTTGCTAACACATTAACACTGGGTCTTCGTCTTTATGGTAATATATTCGCGGGTGAAATCCTTCTAGGATTACTAGCAGGTTTGGCTACAAGTGGGTATGCTGCAAGTATCGGTTCTGGAATTATTGGAACTTTAGCTTCTATTCCGCTTATGTTAGCTTGGCAAGGTTTCAGTATATTCGTTGGTGCAATTCAAGCGTTTATCTTTACAATGTTAACAATGGTTTATCTGGCACACAAAGTGAGCCATGACCATTAAATAAATCTACTCGTTCAAAATTAATTTTTGGACACATCTTTTTAATTCATACTATTACTTTCACAAATTAAAGGAGGACTTTTTATTATGACAGGTTCTGTTGGTTTATTAGCAGCAGCAATTGCAATTGGTTTAGGAGCACTAGGTGCTGGTATTGGTAACGGTCTTATCGTATCTCGTACAGTTGAAGGAATGGCTCGTCAGCCTGAAGCACGTGGTATGTTACAAACAACAATGTTCATTGGGGTTGCACTAGTTGAGGCACTTCCTATCATCGCTGTTGTTATCGCATTTATGGTAATGGGTTCATAATAGTAGATCTTTGATTAGTGGGGTAATGGCGAAGAACATGTTCAGAGAACCTTCGCCATTCCTTTTGTTTAAATAATATAATTTTAATTTTCTTACACATACAATCGTTCAAAGACATTAGGTTTTTGAACGTCTTCATGAAATCTCTTGAAGGGAGTGAACGAAGATATGTTCAAATTAGACATGTTGGTATTAGGAGCAGGAGCTGGTGGAGAAGGCGGTGACATACCACTTTTTAATGGTGGAGATATTCTCGCACAATTAATTATCTTCCTTATCCTATTATTGCTATTAAAGAAGTTTGCATGGGGTCCACTAATGGGCATTATGAAACAACGTGAAGAACATATTGCTAACGAAATTACGACTGCTGAACAAAGTAGCAAAGAAGCTCAGGGGCTTCTTGAAGAACAGCGTCAGTTATTAAAGGATGCACGTAAAGAAGCGCAGGAACTTATTGAAGGTGCGAAGAAAATTGGTGAGGAGCAGAAAAACGATATCGTTAATGCTGCCCGCATCGAAGCTGAGCGTGTAAAAGATTCTGCAACTCAAGCAATTGAGCAAGAAAAAGAACAAGCTATTGCTGCATTACGTGAACAAGTAGCATCGTTATCTGTTCTTATTGCATCGAAAGTAATTGAAAAAGAACTAAATGAACAAGATCAAGAAAAACTTATAAATGATTACATTCAAGAAGTAGGAGAAGGGCGATGAGCAAAGAAATCGTAGCAAAACGATATGCGCTGGCTCTTTTCCAATTAGCAAAGGAACAGAATATCCTTGATCAGATTGGTGAGGAACTTCGCGTCGTTAAACAAGTGTTTACAGACAATGAGCAGTTTCTTTCTGTTCTGCATCACCCTAAGGTATCTGTTGCTAAGAAGAAGGCATCGCTACAAGAGGCTTTCAAATCTGCTTCTTCAATCGTGGTGAACACGCTTTCTCTATTAGTAGAACGCCATCGCTTAAACATCGTTGTTGATGTAGTGAATGAGTTCTTATCATTGTCAAATGATGAGCGCGGTGTTGCAGATGCTAAGGTATTTACTGTTAAGCCTTTATCGGATGTAGAAAAAAATACGTTATCAAATGTATTTGCGACAAAGGTTGGTAAGCAGTCTCTTAATATTGAAAATATAGTTGATCATACACTGATCGGGGGCATTAAAATCCGCATCGGTAATCGTATATATGACGGGAGCGTTAGCAGCAAGCTAGAGCGTATTGAACGTCAGCTCGTAGGAAATAGATCGTAGATAGGGGTGAAATTCATGAGCATCAAAGCTGAAGAAATTAGTTCACTGTTGAAAAAACAAATCGAAGAATATCAGTCAGAAGTTGAAGTTAATGATGTAGGTACAGTTATCCAAGTAGGTGACGGTATCGCACGTGTACATGGCCTCGATAATGCCATGGCTGGGGAGCTTGTTGAATTTTCTAACGGTGTCATGGGAATGGCACAAAATTTAGAAGAAAATAACGTAGGTATCGTTATTTTAGGGCCTTTCAGAGATATCCGTGAAGGAGACGAGGTTCGTCGTACAGGACGTATTATGGAAGTTCCTGTTGGAGAGGAACTAATCGGTCGTGTCGTGAATCCACTTGGTCAACCTGTCGATGGTTTAGGACCAATTGAATCGAACAAAACTCGTCCTATTGAAAGCCCAGCTCCAGGGGTAATGGATAGAAAATCGGTTCATGAACCTTTACAAACAGGAATTAAAGCAATCGACTCACTTATTCCGATTGGACGTGGTCAACGTGAATTGATCATCGGAGACCGTCAAACAGGTAAAACAGCGGTTGCGATTGATACAATTCTTAACCAGCAAGATCAAGATATGATTTGTATTTATGTAGCCATCGGGCAAAAAGAATCTACTGTTCGTGGTGTTGTTGAAACATTAAGAAAGCACGGTGCATTAGATTACACGATCGTTGTTACTGCATCTGCATCTCAACCTGCACCATTATTATTCCTAGCGCCATATGCAGGAGTAACGATGGGTGAGGAGTTTATGTACAACGGTAAACACGTGCTCGTTATTTATGATGATTTAACGAAGCAAGCCTCTGCGTATCGTGAGCTTTCACTATTACTTCGCCGTCCTCCAGGTCGTGAAGCTTATCCTGGTGACGTATTCTATTTACATTCTCGCTTATTAGAGCGTGCTGCGAAATTAAGTGATGCAAAAGGTGGCGGCTCAATTACAGCCCTTCCGTTCATTGAGACGCAAGCAGGTGACGTGTCAGCATATATCCCTACAAACGTAATCTCGATTACAGATGGGCAAATATTCTTGCAATCTGATCTATTCTTCTCTGGTGTACGCCCTGCCGTGAATGCTGGTTTATCAGTTTCTCGTGTTGGTGGATCTGCACAGGTGAAAGCGATGAGGAAAGTATCAGGTACATTACGCTTAGACTTAGCGTCTTACCGTGAGCTTGAAGCCTTCGCTCAATTCGGATCTGATCTTGATCAGGCAACACAAGCGAAGCTTAATCGTGGTGCACGTACAGTTGAAGTATTAAAACAAGGTTTGCATAAACCTCTAAAAGTAGAAAAACAAGTAGCTATTCTATATGCATTAACTCGTGGATTCTTAGATGATATTCCAGTAGCAGATATTTCACGTTTCGAAGAGGAATATTTCTCTTGGATTGAGCATAATCGCAATGAGTTATTTGAGCATATTCGTTCAACAGGAAACCTTCCTGAAGAGGCTGATTTTGATGCAGCTATTGAAGATTTCAAGAAGACGTTTGCTGTTTCTGAATAATTGATGCTAAGCGGCGAGGTCTTACATTTGTAAACATACGATCGCCGCTAATTATATAAAAATTTTTCTTATTTTGAACAACCTTAAAAAGGTGGTGAGAACCTTTGGCATCCTTACGTGATATAAAAACGAGAATTACCTCAACGAAGAAAACGAGTCAAATTACGAAAGCGATGGAGATGGTTTCAGCTTCGAAGTTAAATAGGGCTGAAAATAATGCTAAATCGTTTGTACCATACATGGAAAAAATTCAAGAGGTTGTAGCTAGTATCGCATTAGGTAGTACCGGTGTTAGCCATCCGATGTTAATGAGCCGACCTGTGAAGAAGACTGGTTATATTGTCATTACTTCTGATCGTGGTCTTGCAGGTGCATACAATAGTAATGTTTTACGTTCTGTATATCAAAAAATTCAAGAACGTCATAGCTCTACAGATGAGTATGCTGTCATTGCACTAGGTCGTATCGGTCGCGATTTCTTTTTAAAGAGAGGAATACCGGTTAATTCCCATATTGTTGGCCTTGCTGATCAACCTTCTTTTACAGAAATTAAAGATATTGCAAGTCAAACAATTGATTCTTTTGTAGATGGTACGTTTGATGAGTTGTATTTGTACTATAATCACTTTATTAGTGTCATCCAGCACGAAGTAACAGAAAAGAAACTACTACCATTAACGGATATAGCAGCTGAGAGCAAGCTTTCTTCTTATGAATTTGAACCTTCTCAAGAAGATATTTTAGAAGTGTTGCTTCCTCAATATGCTGAAAGTCTCATCTATGGTGCCTTATTAGATGGTAAGGCAGCGGAACATGCAGCTCGTATGACTGCAATGAAAAACGCTACGGATAATGCAAACGAGCTTATTAAAGGTCTTACACTATCATTCAACCGTGCGCGTCAAGCTGCAATTACTCAAGAAATTACTGAGATTGTTGCTGGTGCATCTGCACTTGAATAGGAAAGATCATAGATTTTCACAAGCAAGTTAGGAGGGAAAACGATGAATAAAGGACGCATTCTTTCAGTAATGGGACCGGTTGTTGATGTAAAATTTGATAACGGCCATCTTCCTGAAATTTATAATGCCCTTAAAATTGAGCATAAAGCACGTAATGAAAATGAAGTTGATATTAACTTAACATTAGAAGTTGCTCTACACCTTGGAGACGATTCTGTACGTACGATTGCAATGTCATCTACAGATGGACTTGTACGTGGATTAGAAGCAATTGATACTGAAGCAGCAATTTCTGTACCAGTTGGTGATGTTACATTAGGACGTGTATTTAACGTACTAGGTGAAAACATTGATCTAGATGAAGCAATCCCACAAGATGCTCGTCGTGATGCGATTCACAGACAAGCACCGTCTTTTGAGAAGCTTTCTACAGAAGTAGAAATTTTAGAAACAGGAATTAAAGTAGTTGACTTATTAGCACCGTACATTAAAGGTGGAAAAATCGGCCTATTTGGTGGAGCAGGTGTTGGTAAAACCGTTTTAATTCAGGAATTAATCAATAATATCGCACAAGAACATGGTGGTATTTCAGTATTCGCTGGTGTAGGTGAGCGTACACGTGAAGGAAACGATTTATACCATGAAATGACTGATTCAGGCGTTATTAAGAAAACAGCAATGGTTTTTGGTCAGATGAATGAGCCTCCTGGTGCACGTATGCGTGTTGCATTAACAGGTTTAACAATGGCTGAATATTTCCGTGATGACCAAGGTCAAGACGTGTTATTCTTTATGGATAACATCTTCCGCTTTACTCAAGCAGGTTCTGAGGTATCAGCATTACTTGGTCGTATGCCTTCTGCCGTTGGTTATCAACCAACATTAGCAACAGAAATGGGTCAGCTTCAAGAGCGTATTACATCTACAAGCGTTGGTTCTGTAACATCGATCCAAGCAATTTACGTTCCTGCCGATGACTATACTGATCCAGCTCCAGCAACGACGTTTGCTCACTTAGACGCAACGACAAACCTTGAGCGTAAACTTTCAGAAATGGGTATTTACCCTGCGGTTGACCCACTTGCATCAACTTCACGTGCTTTAGCACCTGAAATTGTTGGAGAAGAGCACTACGAAGTTGCTCGTCAAGTACAATCAACACTACAGCGTTATAAAGAATTACAAGATATCATTGCGATCCTTGGAATGGATGAGCTTTCTGATGAAGATAAATTAATCGTTCATCGTGCTCGCCGTATTCAATTCTTCTTATCTCAAAACTTCCACGTGGCTGAGCAATTTACAGGCCAACCTGGTTCTTACGTTCAAGTTAAAGAAACAGTTCGTGGATTTAAAGAGATCCTTGAAGGGAAGTATGACAACCTTCCTGAAGATGCGTTCCGCTTAGTTGGACGTATTGAAGAAGTAGTTGAAAAAGCGAAAAAAATGGGCGTAGAAGTATAATTATTGGGACCTAGGAGGGTATAAAATGAAAGTGGTTAAAGTCCATGTAGTTACTCCCGATGGCCCGGTTTTAGAAGAAGATGTGGAGATGGTAATTGCAAAGGCTCAAAGTGGAGAGCTTGGTATTTTACCTGGTCATATTCCGATGGTTGCTCCATTACAAATTGGGGTAGTTCGTCTAAAAAAGGGAACCGACACTGAACTTGTGGCTGTTAGTGGAGGCTTTCTAGAAGTTAGACCTGAAAAAGTAACGATACTTGCACAAGCTGCGGAAGTTGCAGCTGATATTGATGTATTACGTGCAAAAGCAGCAAAAGAAAGAGCTGAACAACGTCTAAGAGCTCAACAGTCAGATGTTGACTTTAGACGAGCTGAGATGTCTCTTCAACGTGCGATTAATCGTTTGAACGTTACAAATAAACACTTTTAATTAAAAAGGCTTTCTGTATCATACAGAAAGCCTTTTTGTTTGTGATTTTTGTCATTGACGATCGGCTGGAAAATGAGTAATGTTGCTGATGGAAAATTCAATATTTCGTCCATGCTTTATCGACACAAATATTGGTATTTGCTATAATGTTAACGGTTAAATAAAATATTTTTTTCATTACAAGGCACGACAAACGGAGGGGGAACATGGAGCAATTTAACTTATACATCAACAATTATTTAATCGTATTCGTTTTTCTATGTCTAGGAGTCTTGTTACCTGTAGCTGCATTAACAGCAGGGCGATTTTTACGGCCGCATGCACCTAACAGTGAAAAACAAAAGACGTACGAAAGCGGTATTGAACCATTCCATGATTCACGTGTGCAGTTTAACGTAAGGTATTATATTTTTGGCTTAATGTTTGTGATTTTTGATGTTGAAACAGTTTTCTTATACCCATGGGCAGTTGCATATGACGAACTCGGTATTTTCGCATTAATTGAAATGCTTATTTTTGTCGTTATGTTATTAATCGGGTTAATATATGCATGGAAGAAGAAGGTGTTAAAATGGATTTAAAAATAGAAAACATTTCAGCAGAAGAAATGGAAGAATTAAAACGCAATATATTTTTTACAACACTTGAACAATTGAAGGGTTGGGCGAGAAGTAATTCTTTATGGCCATTAACAATGGGACTCGCTTGTTGTGGTATCGAAATGATGGGTGTTGGATCATCACATTATGACTTAGACCGTTTTGGCTCTTTTTTTCGTACCTCTCCACGACAATCTGATGTCATGATTGTTTCTGGGACAGTAACAAAGAAAATGGCGCCTATCGTTAAGAGGTTATACGATCAAATGTCTGAACCTAAGTGGGTAATAGCAATGGGGTCTTGTGCAACAGCGGGAGGACCATATGTTAAGTCTTATGCAGTTGTCAAAGGGGTCGACCAGATTGTACCTGTCGATGTATACATTCCTGGGTGTCCGCCAAATCCAGCAGCACTTATTTATGGAATAAATAAATTAAAGGAAAAAATTCGCTACGAAGCTAAGACAGGGAAGAAGGTGATGTAGCAAATGAGCAAAGATCTTGACCAACAAAAGAAGGAAGCTGCAAAAAAAGCTAAAGAACTAGCATTAAAAAAACTAGCAGAGAAGAAAGCTAACGATGCTAGTCTTAAAGAAGATGAAAATGATTCAAATATTGATGTGGCTAAAGCAAAAGCTGCCGCAGCAGCGAAGGCAAAGGCTGCTGCATTAGCCAAACAAAAAGAGATTGCAAAGCAAAAAAATGAGGGCGAAAAATCAGCACAAAAGGAAGCGGTTACAAGTAGTTCTAATGATGTAACAGACCTTGAAAAGCAAAAGGCAGCCGCAGCAGCAAAAGCAAAAGCAGCTGCGTTAGCCAAGCAAAAAGCAAAAGAAAAGAACGAAAGAGCTTCTGAAGGTGATGAAGCGAAAGCAAAAGCTGCTGCAGCAGCAAAAGCGAAAGCAGCTGCGTTAGCCAAACAAAAAGCAAAAGAAAAAAACGAAAAAGCTCCTGAAGGTGATGAAGCGAAAGCAAAGGCGGCAGCCGCAGCAAAAGCAAAAGCCGCCGCAGCAGCAAAGGCAAAAGCAGCTGCTTTAGCAAAGCAACAGAGAGATAGTGGCAATGAGAAAGTAGAAAATGATGATGCCGCAGCAGCAAAAGCGAAAGCGATTGCAGCAGCAAAGGCAAAAGCGAAGGCTGCCGCAGCAGCAAAAGCAAAAGCAAGTGGTGCAACAGAGTCAGATCAAACAATAGAGAAAAAACCATCTCAAAACCAACCTTATCTCGATAAATATGTAAAAGTAATTGAAGAGCATCTTGGAAAGGAAGTTTTGTCAGACTCATATATTAATGAGCTTTCAAAAGATGTTCCAACACTAGTAGCAACACCTGACTCATATTTTAAAATAGCAGAATTCCTAAAATATAATGAACAGTTAAGCTTTGACTATTTATCGAATATACACGGAACAGATTTTGTTTCGCATATGGAAGTTTATGTGCATTTATACTCATATATTAATCGGCAAACTGTTGCCTTAAAGGTCAAAATAGATCGTGAGGAACCAATTATTGATTCGTTGCAACCATTATGGGAAGGAGCGAATTGGCCTGAACGGGAAGCTTATGACTTATTAGGCATCAATTTTAAAGGTCATCCTAACTTAGCACGCATTTTACTTGCAGAGGATTGGGTTGGATACCCGCTTAGAAAAGACTACGAACCGTATGATGTGGAGGTTTAACTGATGATTCGAACAGAAGAAATGCTCCTTAACGTTGGACCGCAGCATCCAAGTACACATGGTGTATTTCGGCTTGTGGTCAAAATAGATGGTGAAATCATAACGGAAGCGACACCAGTAATTGGTTATCTTCACCGTGGAACAGAAAAACTAGCAGAGGACTTACAATATACACAAATTATCCCATTTACTGATAGAATGGATTATTTATCAGCAATGACGAATAATTACGTCCTTTGTCATTCAGTTGAAACAATGATGGGGCTTGAAGTACCTGAACGAGCTGAATACTTACGAGTATTGGCGATGGAGCTTGGACGTATCGCAAGTCATCTCGTCTGGTGGGGAACATATTTACTAGATATCGGTGCAGTCAGTCCGTTTCTTTATGCATTTAGAGAACGTGAAATGATTATTAATCTGCTAAACGAACTTTCAGGTGCTAGACTTACCTTTAATTATATGAGGGTAGGCGGTGTCAAGTGGGACGCACCAGAAGGTTGGATTCAGAAGGTAGAAGAGTTTGTTCCATACATGCGCGAACAGCTTAAAGGGTATCATGACCTCGTCACAGGAAACGAGATCTTTATGAGTCGTGTAAAAGGTGTAGGAACTTATACGAAGGAAGATGCACTTGCATATTCTTTAAGCGGAGTAAACTTACGCTGTACGGGCGTTAAATGGGACCTACGAAAAGACGAGCCATATTCAATCTACGATAGGTTTGATTTTGATGTACCTTTTCGAGAAGAAGGCGATGCATTAGCACGTTATTTCTGCCGTTTAGAAGAAATTGAAGAGTCATTAAAAATAATTGAACAAGCTTGTGAACAGTTTCCAAATGAAGGTCCAATATTGGCGAAAGTACCTAGGATTATTAAAGCTCCGAAAGGTGAAGCGTATGTGCGAATTGAATCACCTCGTGGAGAAATAGGCTGTTACATTGCAAGTGACGGTAAGAAGGAGCCGTATCGTTTAAAATTCCGTCGGCCTTCATTTTATAATTTGCAAATCCTCTCAAAATTATTAAAAGGGGAAAATATGGCGAATTTAATTGTTATTTTAGGAGCAGTTGATATTGTTCTTGGGGAGGTAGATGGGTAATGATACAAGACTTATTGCATTCCTCACCAACTGTCGGAAATCTGGGCATTTTTTTAGGATTAGGTACGCTATTTTTATTTGTAGTACTAGGATTTGTTACATATGGCATCTTAGCAGAGAGGAAAGTAATGGGATTTATGCAGGGACGTATAGGCCCAAACCAAGTGGGGGGCCGTTGGGGCTTATTACAAACTGTTGCAGATGTTCTTAAACTGCTATTAAAAGAAGATGTCGTAACGAAGAATGCTGATAGACCACTATTTTTAATTGCTCCAATCATTGCCTTTGCTCCTGCATTTATGGTATTGGCAACAATGCCATTCACGGATGCATTTCAATTTGCAGATATTGGTGTGGGATTATTGTATTATATCGCTATATCTGGCTTAACGACAATTGGGGTTGTGACTGGTGGTTGGGCATCAAACAACAAATATGCATTATTAGGTAGTATGCGTGCCGCTGCACAGATGATTTCTTACGAGATTCCACTTGTAATGTCAGTATTAGGGGTCATCTTCTTAACTGGAAGCTTAAATTTAAATGATATCGTTCAAGGTCAAGAAACTTGGTGGAATATATTTAGGCAACCAATTGGTTTTGTCGTCTTTTTAATTGCTGCTGTTGCAGAGTTAAATCGTGTACCTTTTGATTTGCCAGAGGCAGAGTCAGAAATTATTGCAGGGTACCACGTCGAATATTCAGGGTTTCGCTGGGCATTTTTCATGCTAGCTGAATATGTTTACTTTTTTGCAATGGCTTCACTAATAACTGTATTATTTTTAGGGGGATGGCATCCGATCATGTTCCTTGATTTCATTCCTGGAGCGGTTTGGTTTGCTTTAAAGTTTAGCTTCGTAGTATTTTTACTTATTTGGTTCCGTGTTGCATTTCCACGCGTACGAGCAGACCATCTAATGGAATTTGGCTGGAAGGTGTTACTACCTGTAGCTCTTGCAAATATTTTTATTACAGCTGTAATTAAGGAAATTATTAACTACTTTTAGAGGAACATCCTCATCTAGTAATATGTCATTAAAAAATAAGGGGTTGGGTACATGCTAGGTTTAGCAAAAGGATTAAAATATACCCTAAATAGTGTAACGAAGAAGAAGGTTACGTATGATTATCCGAATGAATCATTACCACTTCCTGATCGTTTTCGAGGAATACAAAAATTCTATCCTGAAAAATGTATCGTTTGTAACCAGTGTGCAAATATATGCCCGACAGATTGCATTAGACTGACTGGTAAGAAGCACCCTGATCCAAATAAAAAAGGGAAAATCATCGATACTTATGATATTAATTTTGAAATTTGTATTTTATGTGATTTATGCACAGAAGTCTGTCCGACTGAAGCAATAGTCATGACCAACAACTTTGAGCTTGCTGAGTACAGTCGTGATGAGCTATTTAAAAATCTAGAATGGTTAGATGAGAATGACCAAAACATTCGAAAGGAGAATAAGGCATGAGCGGTGAATTTATAGCACTAATAGTACTTTCACTAATCGCTATAATTGGCAGTATCCTCATGTTGTCTCTAACAAAGGTAGTACACATGGTCATTTCACTTGTGTTTACGTTTATTAGTATTGCTGGTGTTTATGTCCTGTTGTCTGCAGAATTTGTAGCGGCTGTTCAAATATTAATATACTCTGGTGCTATTACGATTATTATGTTGTTTGGTATTATGCTGACTCGTCATAATGATGAAACGGGTGACTCTAAGGCAAGCATGCTGCGTAAGCTTCTTACCTTAATAGGTGTCATAGCTTTTGGAATCGTTGTCATGCTAGGAATTGTTAATCTTGATTTCGGTCAACAAGCGACTACCTTACATGTAGAAAATACAAAGCAGATAGGTATAGCCCTTTATTCTAAATTTGTTATACCGTTTGAGTTAATGTCTGTTCTTTTGCTTGTAGCACTGATTGGGGCTATTATTTTAGCAAAAAAAGATGATGAGGAGGCAGACAATAAATGAGTTCAACTCCTTTAGCTGGTTATTTATTATTAGCGTTGTTTTTATTCTGCTTAGGCTTGTATGGTGCGCTGACAAAAAAAAATATGGTCATTGTGCTCATTTCGATTGAGCTAATGCTCAATGCTGTAAATATTAATTTAGTAGCATTTAGTAAATTTGGAGTCAATCCAAATATTACTGGTCAAATCTTTTCCCTTTTTACGATAACTATTGCTGCAGCAGAGGCGGCGGTTGGTTTAGCTATCTTAATGGCGCTATATCGTAATCGAAAGACAGTTAACATCGACGAAATGGATTCGATGAAGCATTAATGGACAGTTTATCTTCACTGACTAAAAAAAGGGGATCGTGATACGATGATGGAATATGCATGGTTAATACCGCTTTTCCCGTTAGTTTCTTTTGTGCTTCTTCTCCTGATTGGTAAGCGTTTGAAGGAGGGGAGTGCATATGTAGGTATTCTCATGACGTTGGTATCTTTCACATTGGCAATTTTCGTATTGGTAGAACGGCTAAGTGAACCAACATTTAAGCAAGAAGGTACATGGCTTACGATTGGGAATATCAACTTAACAGCGGGATTTGAAATCAATCAATTAAATGCACTAATGCTAGTAGTAGTGACGCTTGTCAGTTTTCTTGTACACCTTTATTCAAAGGGATATATGCATGGAGATGAACGGTTTCCAGTATTTTATGCATATCTAGGGTTATTTACATTTTCTATGCTAGGATTAGTGATTTCACCAAACCTACTTCAAACATATGTATTTTGGGAGTTAGTTGGTGTAGGATCATTCTTATTAATCGGTTTTTATTTTTATAAAGAGGATGCGAAAGCAGCTGCCAAAAAGGCGTTTATCATGACAAGAATCGGTGATGTAGGACTATTCATTGGTATGATTCTATTATTTTGGCAGGTCGGTAGCTTTGAATATGATGACATTTTTCATGCAGTATCAACAAATGTGATACCAATGGAAATGATTACATTAACAGCTATTTTAATTTTTATTGGAGCGATGGGTAAGTCAGGTCAGTTTCCATTACATTCATGGCTTCCTGATGCGATGGAAGGTCCGACACCTGTATCCGCACTTATACATGCGGCGACGATGGTAGCTGCAGGGGTATATTTGGTTGCATCGATGTTTCCATTGTTTACTGCAAGTGAAACAGCATTGACAACAGTTGCTATTATTGGTGGCTTTACAGCGATATTTGCTGCATCGATCGGACTTGTTCAAACGGATATTAAACGAGTGCTAGCTTATTCAACGGTTAGTCAGTTAGGGTATATGATGCTTGCACTAGGCTCTGCCGGCTATGTTGCTGGGGTATTTCACCTGACAACACATGCATTCTTTAAGGCATTGCTATTCTTAGCAGCTGGTAGTGTCATTCACGCAGTTCACACGCAGAACATTAATGAGATGGGTGGTTTATGGAAAAAGCTGCGTCTCACAGGTCCGTTATTTTTAATTGGTACGTTAGCAATTAGCGGAGTACCATTGCTTTCTGGGTTTTTCAGTAAAGAAGAAATTTTAGTTGCGACATGGACTCATGGCAATTATGGGTTGTTTTGGATCGCTGTCATTGCAGCATTCTTCACAGCATTTTATATGTTCCGCTTATTCTTTTTAGTATTTACGGGAAAACAAAATGGAACTACGAAAGAGGTACACGAGTCACCGTTATCGATGACGTTTCCGATGATTGTGTTAGCTATTTTAGCGATTGTAGCTGGATACATAAATACACCTTGGTTTGGAACGTTCTTAGGTGATTGGTTGGCAGAAGGAAATGAATACTTGGAAGCTGCACATATTAAAGCCCCAGCATGGATTATGATTGTGGCAACGGTCGTTTCATTTGTCGGTATTTTTCTAGCATATTTAATGTATGGGAAAAAATCACTTGCAAGGGATACCTTTTCTTCACGTGAATCGATTGTTTATAACATTTTGTTAAATAAGTATTACATAGATGAGTTTTATCAAGCAACGGTTGTTTACTCGACTAAAGTGATTAGCTTATTTATGAAATATATTGAGAAATTTATCGTTGAAGGTATAGTGAATGGCATTGCATTATTTACACAAAGCATAGGTAGAATAGGGTCCAAGCTGCAAAATGGTCAGATTCAAATGTATGGTGCAGTGACTATTATTGGTTTAGCAATCTTATTAGTGATCTTTGCTTTGACAGGGGGGTATATCGGATGAACGCATCTTTCTATTTATCACTATTAATATTCTCCCCATTGCTAGGAATTATTCTTCTCATGTTGATTCCTAAAACGCAAGAGAAGCAAATTAAGCTTGTAGGTTTTTTAGCAACATTACCTGCATTATGCTTATCACTCATTGTTTTTGTGAAATATGTAACTGGTGAAGCTTTAAGTCAATATGCTGAAAAATATGAATGGATTCATTTAGGTCAGTTTCCAGGGGTACCTGAATTTGCTTGGAGAATTGATTATGAGCTAAGTCTAGACGGTCTAGCACTCGTCATGATCGTACTTACAACAGTCCTTTCGACTCTAGCGGCGATCGCGTCTATTCATATTAAAAAAGAATGGAAAGGCTATTTCATGCTTTTCCTGTTATTAGAAATTGGTATGCTCGGCGTTTTTACTGCTGGGAACCTTATCTTATTCTTTATCTTCTTCGAAGTAACGCTTATTCCAATGTTTTTCCTCATTGGAAAATGGGGCTATTTTGCCAAAGAAAAAGCAGCGTTCAGCTTCTTAATCTATAATGGGATTGGTTCAGCTATCCTATTAATCGTTATTATTATCTTATTTGCGAAAACTGGAACAGCCAATTTTGAGGATCTTAAGGTTGCCTTAAGCTACCCTGTCGATCAAATTCAATTTTTCTTTCCGGTTTCTGAACAACTTCGTTTTGGGTTACTCATTGCACTTATTGTTGCATTTGGCGTGAAGCTACCTATATTTCCGTTACATAGCTGGATGCTACGTGTTCACGTCCAAGCACCACCAGCCATTGTAATGCTTCACTCAGGTGTCCTATTAAAAATCGGTGCTTTCGGTCTCATTCGGTTTGGTATGGGGTTATTCCCGAACGAGTTTGAGTCAATAGCAATATGGCTAGCGATATTAGGTGTTATTAACCTGTTATATGGTGCATTTTTAGCACTTATTCAAACAGACTTAAAAATGGTACTAGCTTATTCAAGTATTTCACATATGGGAATTGTGTTAATTGGACTAGCTGCATTAAATGAGGCTGGCATTCAAGGTGCGATTTTTCAAGTCGTATCACACGGCTTAATTTCAGCATTGTTGTTCTTCCTCGTAGGTGTAATGTATGAACGTGTCAACACCTCATCGATTGACAAGCTTGGTGGTTTAGCCAAGGCGATGCCATTAACAGCAGGGTTCTTACTTGCTGGGGCAATGGCATCATTAGGATTACCTGGCATGTCAGGGTTCGTAAGTGAATTCATGGCATTTGCTGGTTTATTTAAAGAAATGCCTGTCATTGCAGCAATAGGGGCACTTGGGATTATTTTGACAGCAGCTTATTTACTACGAGCAGTGTTGCAAGTTACATTTGGAACTGCAAAGCAATCATATGGGAAACTAGCTGATTTCAAAGGAGTAGAAATGGTTCCTGCACTCGTATTACTCGGTTTTATTATCTTAATAGGTGTATACCCAACTGTTCTATCAGAGCCGTTAAAATCAACTATTGAGACTATTATGTTAGGAATAGGAGGGTGAGCGGGATGGATCTCGATACTTTGCTTAGTTACGAATGGGGAATTATGGCACCAGAGTTCGTCATCCTCGGTGTTGCAACCCTTCTTTCATTAATAGACTTATTTATGGGGCAAAATAAAAGTCGTAAGCCACTCGCGTGGTTAGGCATTGCTGGAATTGTCGTTGCTATTATCTTTTTAGTAGGATCATTCGATAAAGACGTGACATCCATTTTATATGATACGTATCGACTTGACTCTTTCGGTAAAGCATTTAAGCTATTATTGCTAGTAGGTGCTGGCTTAGTGTTATTGCTTTCTATGAGCTATCAGCCAAAAGATAAGCTAGAATACCGTGGTGAATTCTATTATTTATTTTTAACTGCACTACTAGGCGCTATGATTATGACTTCAAGTGGAGATATGATTACACTATTTGTCGGCCTTGAATTACTTTCTATTTCATCATATATATTAGCTGGATTGCGCAAAAAGAATCAGCTATCAAATGAATCAGCGATGAAATATGTAGTAAATGGTGGAATTGCCACAGCACTAACGTTGTTTGGAATGAGTTATATTTATGGATTAACAGGTACTACAAATGTAATTGAAATTGCATACCAGCTTTCAACAATTTACGATACGAACTTGCAATACATGTTATCATTGGCATTTTTAATTATGTTCGTTGGCTTGGCGTTTAAACTAGCAGCTGCACCTTTTCATATGTGGGCACCAGATGTCTATCAAGGGGCACCTACACCAGTAACTGCGTTTTTAAGTGTAGTATCAAAAACGGCTGGTTTTGTAATTATTATGCGTCTGTTCTTATCCATTTTTCCACGAACACCAGCAGGAGGAACAAGTGGGAATTGGATGTTTTTCGAAATGCAAGATTACATTGCATTCTTAGCAGGAGCATCGATGATTATTGGTAATACCATTGCGTTAAAACAAAGAAATGTTAAACGTATGCTCGCCTACTCTAGTATCGCTCATGCTGGGTACGTATTAGTAGCTTTTGTCACACTCTCACCATTTATGATTGACACTATTTGGTTTTACTTAGCTGCGTATTTACTAATGAATTTAGGCGCATTTGCGGTATTACAACTAATCACTGATAAATCAGGTTCTGAGGATATCAGCCAATTTGCTGGTCTATATAAACGCTCACCAATTTTAGCAGTGACGATGACCATCTATATATTATCGCTTGCAGGTATTCCTGGAACAGCAGGATTTATTGGGAAGCTAAATATATTTATAAGCGCATTTGCTTCTGTTCCTAGCCATTACGTACTCGCATCGATTTTAATCGTGACGACTGTCATATCATATTTCTATTATTTCGGCATATTGACGCAAATGTTCTTTCGTCCTGCGCCATCGCAAGGTGCATTTAACATCTCATTTGGTGTCATAGCTGTTATCGTCATTTGTGCAATTGGTACAATCCTTCTAGGGTTACTTCCTGGCATTGCATTTGACTTTTTATACGACACTTTTAACTATTTTAATGATTTTGTACGCTAGTTGAGGCCGAAAGGGCAAAGTTTTATAGCTCTTATAAAGGAATGAGACATTGAAAGCAAGGTGGAGTGAAAGTAAACACTCACCGTCGAAGCGTCCATTGGTCATTTGAATTCACAAATATAGGGGTTTATTGATAAGATAGAAGGAGAGGTGGACAATGCCACCTCTCCTTTTTGTGGGAAGGCTCAGTGGTTCTAATTGAAAAATGCTATGAACGGAGCAGTTTTTCAAGTAAAGAAGATCAATAGCAAACTACCTGAAAAACGATGGGAGGTATATAATTATGACAAATTATGGTATAGATGCGCTTGTTAGCATCCTATCACATTTGATATTTATTACAATTACATGGTGGGCACTACAATCGCTAAATTTTGAAAAGCTTTTTAAAAAAAATCGTGTATTCCAAGCTCGAACATTATTTATTTTAATCACAATTGCACTCGGTTCAACCATTAGTAACTTCTTTTTAGACTACCTTTTCTGGTCGAAACAAATTACAACGTTATTTAGCTAAATTTGTACTTAAAACTGCATAGAGTGAACTTTGCATAGTATCACGTATGATTTGGATAGTAAAGTGCTTAGTTTGGATAGTAAAACGCATAGTTCGGATAGAAAAAGGTGTAGTTTGGATAGTAAAAGGCCAAGATTGGATAGTAAAACCTCAAGTTTGGATAGTAAAAGGCATAGTTTGGATAGTAAAGCCCTAAGTTCGGATAGAAAAAGGCTTAGTTTGGATAGAAAAAGGCCAAGTTTGGATAGTAAAACCCCAAGATTGGATAGTAAAACCCATAGTTCGGATAGTAAAGCCCCGAGTTTGGATAGTAAACGCGAAGTTCGGATAGTAAAGCCCCAAGTTTGGACAGTAAAACCCAAAATTCGGACAAGTACAGCTTCTATTGTTGTTAAGATAATGAAAAGAATGTAAGAAAATTAAAGGAGAACGAGTAACAGGTGAAGAATTCTTCAAAAAAATAATGTGAGGTGATAGAATGATCAAAAAAGAAAGGCAAATCCCACCTAAGATAGAAAAATTAGAGGCTTTATTAAGACGGTTGCCACCTACACACTCCAAAAAAGAGATCCTTAGTGAAGAATTAGCAAAAGCGTATGCTGGATTTCGAGGAGAGAAGTCGCTTGATTATTATTTTGACTTTCTCCCAAGTGAAAAGTATTTCATACTACATGATTTAAGAATTCCCGATAGTGAAAACCGTTATTTTCAGCTAGATACACTCATCATATCGGCATGTTTTATTCTCATTATTGAAGTGAAGAACATCTCTGGCACACTCACATTCGACCGAACCTTTCACCAGCTGATTCGAGAATTAGATGGAAATGAAGAGGCATTTCCTGACCCCTTTTTACAAACTAGTAGGCAAGAAAGTCAACTGAAAAATTTGCTAACAAAGTATAAATATCCATCTATACCAGTTATATCACTCATCGTCATAAGCAAGCCTTCAACAATTATAAAAACCACTTCCCACTTTAAGGAAACCTCTCAAAAAGTGATCCACGCTGCATCACTCCCAGCCAAATTAAACGATCTAGCTTCCGTATATAAAAAAGAAATATTAACTAAGAGAGACCTTAATAAAATAATCCAACTGCTCGTAAAACAACATTCTCCAACATATCCGGATGTGTTACAAAAATTTCACATTCAACCCTCTGAGATCATTACAGGAGTTCATTGTCCAATATGTACTACCCTTCCGTTACATCGACAACGAGGTGCTTGGAGTTGTCCCGTATGTAAATCGAATATTGAAAATGCTCATGTTTATGCTTTAAAAGATTTTTATCTCCTCATTAGCCCAATTATTTCTAACAAACAATTACGTGAATTTCTTCAGCTACCTTCCATATCCATTGCCACAAAAATATTGGCATCGCTAAATCTACAATATTCTGGGAATTTTAAAAACAGACAGTACGAGCTTTCATTTACAAATCTAAATGAAATAGTAAAGGCTCATTCCGCAAAGCTATGACTAAGTTGCCATCTGCTTAATACTTAACAGTCATATTAGTAACCCATTTGCATAGTAACGTGTTTACTTTCCTTCACTTATTTTCTTGTCTAAAGATGACGAGTTTTTCCAAGTATGAACTGCGTTGTTGTGGCAACAATGAAAATAAGGAGAGGAAGTGGCGAGAGATGAAAAATAAGCTTCATAAAATATGTATGTTATTTATTGTAATGATTTTACTAAGTATTTATGGAAATTCGATGACTAGTGCAAATGAGTCTGTAAATAAACTAGAGGAAATTGCAAATGTATACGAAAATAATCATATTACGATCGAAGAATGGAGCCTCTACAGTAGACAGGCATTAGAAATCAGCGATCAGGTGGAATTCGAACAACGGATAGAGGAGCTTAAGGAGAAGACTGGCAACTTTAATTGGGATATTTCTGAAAGTTCAAATAAATGGGAAGCTGTTGGGACATTTGAGCACTTGGAAAAAAACCAAACAGAAATTGTAAAGCTCATCTCATCATATGACAATGGACATCGGTATTCATACCTATTTTATGAGGTGAAAGGAAATCACACCGATTGGACTAGTGTAAATAGCACTACAAAAAACAGAATAGCTGACATTTTTACTGATGATGTCACAATTTTTACTTGTATCAAGGGCTATTTAAATGATAAGATTGAAGAGGTTTTGTATAAACGAGCGGACAAAATACTACAACAATTTAATGCTAGAGCAATTGAGGCGTTGAACGAAGAGACATTTGTCTCAATTTCTGCATATACTGATGATTGGAAAGATATTATTCCAACAAAAACTGAACCGATCAATATACAAGTAGCCTTGCGTAGTACAGGGTTAGGTGGGAGGACTAACGTTGTAGTTGGAACACCTATCATAACATCTGAATATTAATATTATATAGAAAATGGACGCGGAGGGGAATATACCTTGGAAAAAATCATCGTCCGTGGCGGAAGAAGGTTAAGTGGTACGGTTAAAGTAGAAGGTGCAAAAAATGCCGTTTTACCTGTAATCGCTGCATCTTTATTAGCGAGTGAAGGAAAAAGTATAATAAGTGATGTACCTGAGCTCTCCGATGTATACACGGTAAATGAAGTGTTACGTTATTTAAATGCTGACGTAACATTTAACAATAATCAAATTATAGTTGATGCATCTAGAGAGTTAACGATAGAAGCACCGTTTGAATATGTTCGAAAGATGAGGGCTTCTGTATTAGTAATGGGATCATTATTAGCGAGGAATGGTCAAGCAAAAATTGCTTTACCAGGTGGATGTGCAATTGGCTCAAGACCAATTGATCAACATTTAAAAGGCTTCGAAGCGATGGGAGCAACTGTTAAAGTTGGTAATGGATATATTGATGCAAAGGTAGATGGAAAACTACAAGGTGCAAAAATATACCTAGATTTCCCTAGTGTAGGAGCTACTGAAAATATTTTGATGGCAGCTACATTAGCTGAAGGAACAACGATTATAGAGAATTGTGCAAAAGAACCAGAAATTGTCGATTTAGCAAACTTTTTAAATAAAATGGGTGCAAAAGTGCGTGGTGCTGGAACTGGTACGATACGTATCGAAGGCGTAAAAACCTTATATGGAACAACACATCAAGTGATTCCAGATAGAATTGAAGCGGGTACTTTTATGGTAGCAGCTGCAATTACTGGTGGTGATGTATACGTACAAGGAGCAGTACCGGAACATTTAAGCTCATTAATAGCAAAGATGGAAGAAATGGGCGTAACGATTACTGAGGAACATGATGGCATACGAGTAATTGGTCCTCAAAAGTTAAAAGCTGTAGATCTAAAAACGATGCCTCATCCTGGATTTCCTACAGATATGCAGTCACAGATGATGTCATTACTGTTATGTGCAGAAGGCACTAGCATGATCACTGAAACTGTTTTTGAAAACCGCTTTATGCACGTTGAAGAATTTCGTCGAATGAATGGTAATATTAAGATTGAAGGACGTTCAGTCATTATTAACGGTCGTTCAGATTTACAAGGTGCAGAAGTAGCTGCTACAGATCTCCGTGCAGCAGCAGCTCTTATTTTAGCTGGATTAGCTGCTAAAGGGCATACAAGGGTTACTGAGCTAAAGCACTTGGATCGTGGATATGTGAGCTTTCATGAGAAATTAACAGGCCTTGGAGCTGATATTGAACGTGTAACGGTTCAAAGAGATCAATTAATACCTTTTGATCAGCATGTAACAGATGTGAATGCTTAAAGGACCATCCTTTCAACTGCTATGAATGTAACAATAAGTATATAATTAAATAATTTTAAAATAAAAAGCAACCGTTGAGGTTGCTTTTGTATTTTGGGGATATAAAGTACTAGGTTTTCTTATCATAAAAGGTTGTCCACCTCCATAAGCATATATAGAAGTGTGGTTTTAAAGATCTTAGGACTACACAAAAAATCTTTTTGGAGGCTTGAAGCGATGAAACAAGTAAAACCACTCGTTATACTAATTTCTGTACTATTTGCCATGATTATTGTAATCCCCTCATTGTTAGTTTTCCCTTTCTCAGCCAAGGAAGGTGGAAAGCTCATTGAAGAATCGAAGTCGGAACCTTCTCCCACCTTAACTACGAACACATTAAATTCCGAAGTTGAAGTGGCTGTCTATCGTAGTCAAGCTAAAACGATCGAGCATGTCCCTCTTGAAGAATATGTCGTTGGAGTCCTAGCATCAGAAATGCCTGCGGATTTTGAGCTTGAGGCATTAAAAGCACAAAGTTTAAGTGCCAGAACATATATTGTTAAAAAGATGATAGGTGGGCAAACGGTCGGCGTACCAGAGGGTGCCGATGTTACAGATATGGTACTTCATCAAGTATATAAAAACAAAGATGAGTTGAAGGAATTGTGGGGGATTGATTATGAACGGAAGATGAAAAAATTTCAAGACGCTGTACGTTCAACTGCGGGTCAAATATTAACTTATGATAGTACCCCGATAGAAGCATCCTTTTTCTCAACGAGTAATGGGTATACAGAAAACTCGGAGGATTATTGGGAAAATCCATTCCCCTATTTAACAAGTGTAGCAAGTCCTTGGGATGAGGCTTCCCCAAAATTTCATAATCAAGTAACGATGACGGTAGCTGAGTTTGAACAGAAACTTAACATACAATTACCGAGCGATGGTACAGTAGGAAAAATTATTGCAAGAACACCTGGTAAACGTGTTGATACTGTAGAAATAAGCGGTAAAACCTTTAAAGGGAGAGAGGTTCGTGATCAATTAGGGTTATCTTCATCAGATTTTACATGGGTACGTAAAAATGATCAAATTGTCATCTCAACAAAAGGTTATGGGCATGGTGTTGGTATGAGTCAGTATGGCGCAAACGGAATGGCTGAAGAAGGAAAAACATATCAAGAAATTCTTACACACTACTACAAAGGAGCGCAAATTAGTGATGCAACTCCTTATTTAACGAACTTTATCGTGAAAAATTAATTATTTGATCCTGAGTAAAATTAATAAAAATCAGTTAAGAAAGCTCTCTTTCATTGTAATAAGAAAAAAATTAGCCCAATTTAGGGCTTTTTTTAATTATTATGGATAATTTTTTACATGATGGGGATATTAAATCAAAAAAATATAAAAAGATTGTATAAAAATATGAAAATGTGTTCAAAATGGTTGCTGAGGTGATGAATTCATGAGAGAAGAAAAGAAATTCTCAAAAATGAAACGATTTTTTAAACGTCGTTGGGTTCTTCCAGCAATTTATATTGCTAGTGCAGCAATCATTCTAACAGCTATCCTTTGGTATCAAAACAGCAAAAATGTTGCAGATTCTGATCAATATGATCTTGATAATGTATCATTGCAATCCGATTACTTTGTGGATGATGATTCTGTACCAGTAACACAATCGCTTGAAAGTTTTATGTATCCAGTGACAAATGTTGAAGAAATGGAAATTCAAAAGCAATTTTATGATGCCGATGCATCTGACGCAGATCAAGAAGCAGCGCTGTTGTACTACGACAATCAATATATTCCAAACAAAGGTATTGATATTGTAACGAAGGATAATAGTGTCTTTGATGTAGTTGCTTCTGCTAGTGGAACTGTTACAAGAACGAGCGTTGATTCAACCCTTGGGAATGTTGTAGAGATTGATCATGGAAATGGGATCGTAACTGTATATCAATCACTTGCTGATATCCAAGTCCGAGAAAATGATATGGTGGAACAAGGGCAAGTTATTGCACAGTCTGGTAGAAGTCTCTTAAATAGTGAGGCAGAAAATCACGTACATTTTGAAATACGTAAAAATGACGAAGCGATCAATCCAATTAATTTATTTGGAAGTCCTATCACTTCTTTGTTAGATGAAGATGAAAATATGGATCTAGAGGCTTCTGAAGGAAAGAAAGAAGAAACATTGCCTGAAGAAGAGCAGAAAGAAGCTGAAGAAGAGCAGAAAGAAGCTGAAGAAGAAGTAGAGGAAGAAGAAGAGGAAGCACCAGCTGAAGAAAAAGAAAAAGAAGAGGAAGCTCCTGCTGAAGAAGAAAAGCCAGGAGATGAAAAAGAAGATAAAGATTCATAATTATCTGCTTTAGTATAAAGTGAATAGCTTGATACAATTATGACCATTCTCATTAGAGAGTGGCTTTTTGTTTGTTGTCAATTTACTGTGGTGGTTTTAGGTGACCATTATTTTAGCTAAAAGCTCCTTTTGTAACTTTGTTGCTATTGTTAGTCGTTGTACAGAAGAAAAGATGCCTCGAACGATAGCTATATTCGTATTTAGCTCTAACTACAAAATGCAACAATTAACACGAAAACAACCTAACAAAAAAATTCCTCGAACGTTAGGTGTTTCGTGTTTATATCTATGTGCAAAAAAACAATCAATGTGAAGACATCCATTGCTTTGTAACAATTTATACCTTTATGGAAAATAATCTTGTATGAACATACAAAAATACATTTGTTTACATCGTCAAATAAGTTATTTCCTGATTGCAGTATAGCGGATCTTTTGTCGGAAATTTAGTTTCAAAAAGGATCATGGTTGTAATTTGAACAAAAAATTAACAAATCCCTTGTCCCTCTTGACTTTTATGGAATATATAATCATCCAAGCTAATAAAATGTTACAAACCTGATAAAAGAGAGTGTTTGAGGTGAGGGGCTTGGGTTTTATGATAACGATATAATTTATTTCATTTATACAACAACTTATTACTGCCGTAACAAATTAGAGCATTTTAATCGTTGGAAAGAAAACGAGTCTCCTTTGACACTTCTCACATCCAATTTAGGGAGGGCGAGTGGTGTGCACGATTACATCAAAGAGCGTACTATCAAGATTGGTAAGTATATCGTGGAGACGAGAAAAACCGTTCGTGTAATAGCGAAAGAATTTGGCGTTTCCAAAAGTACTGTTCATAAGGATTTAACAGAAAGATTACCTGAGATTAATGCAGAACTTGCAAATGAAGTGAAGGAAATATTAGATTACCATAAATCAATACGTCATCTACGTGGTGGAGAAGCAACAAAATTAAAATATAAGAAAGAGGGTGAACGAGAAGAAGAGACTGTCCGATAAAAAGAAAGAGGATGAATCATGAATTGGGTAGAGCCCGGTTTTATAGCCTATATGTTAAATAACAATGATTAATAAATCCTGAATATAATATGAAATCACACTCAATTGAGGCATCCTCTTTTCATATATTTGATCTAGCTCTTAAAATTCGACTATTTTTTTACATCATTGCCTTCTAGGCGTAAATTTGTGATAAAATATAAAATTAGAGAAAGTATCGGGAATTTTGCAAGGAGGCTTATAATAATGTTTGCTAGAGATATCGGAATTGACTTAGGTACAGCGAATGTGCTCATTCACGTAAAAGGAAAAGGAATTGTTTTGAACGAACCATCCGTTGTTGCCATTGACCGTCAATTAGAAAAAGTGTTAGCAGTTGGTGAAGAAGCAAGACGTATGGTTGGTCGAACACCTGGAAATATTTCAGCCATTCGCCCACTAAAAGATGGAGTCATTGCGAATTTTGAAATCACCGAAGCAATGCTTAAGCATTTTATTAATAAACTAGATGTAAAAGGTTTTCTTTCTAAGCCACGCATACTTATATGCTGTCCGACGAATATTACATCGGTCGAGCAAAAGGCGATAAGAGAAGCGGCGATGAAAAGCGGCGGAAAAAAAGTTATTTTAGAGGAAGAGCCGAAAATAGCAGCAATTGGTGCTGGTATGGATATCTTTCAACCGAGTGGAAATATGGTCGTTGATATTGGTGGTGGTACGACTGATGTTGCTGTTTTATCAATGGGAGATATCGTTACATCTTCTTCGTTAAAAATGGCAGGGGACAAGCTTGATATGGAAATTCTTCAATACATAAAACGAGAATATAAGTTATTAATTGGTGAGCGTACAGCAGAGGACATTAAGATTCAAGTAGCAACAGTATTTCCTGGGGCACGTAATGAGGAAATAGATATTCGTGGACGTGATATGGTATCTGGATTACCTCGAACAATTACGGTCAGATCAGAAGAAATTGAAAAGGCATTGCATGAATCTGTAGCACTTATCGTCCAAGCTTCAAAAAGCGTACTAGAACGAACACCACCAGAATTATCTGCAGATATCATTGATCGCGGAGTCATTTTAACTGGCGGAGGAGCCTTATTACATGGCATCGATCAGCTATTGTCTGATGAGCTGAGGGTTCCCGTACTTATTGCAGAAAATCCAATGGAATGTGTGGCAATTGGTACTGGTATTATGCTTGAGAATTTGGACAAGCTTCCAGTACGTAATTACGGCTAAGCTGCTACTAATTGTTGTTTTACGCACAAAAAATTAAACAAGTTCACAAATAGAATTCATGGCATCTTTTTTTATATCATACGATGACAAACGCATAAATCACTTGTTGTGTTTAGTAGTAGCAAAATTTACGAAAAGAGCAGCGCATGGATAACAGATATATAGATTTAAGGATGAGGTGATAACAATGTTACGTGGATTTTACACAGCAGCATCAGGGATGATATCACAGCAGAGAAAAGCGGATATGTTAACAAATAATATGGCAAATGCAAATACACCAGGTTATAAAGCAGAACAAGGGTCCTTACGAGCATTTCCAGAAATGCTATTGCAGCAACTAGGTACGAATTCTATTCCAGGACAAGAGTTGAAGAACCTTCCTTTTGCAAAACCAATTGGTGAACTTAATACAGGTGTATATTTACAGGAAACTAGACCAAACTTCACTCAAGGTGACTTGAGAGAAACGGGATTACATACTGACTTAGCGTTACTTGATGTATTTGTACCAACTAATGAAAATACAAATAATCAAGGTGGACTATTTTTTACGGTACAAAGCGCAAATGGTGACACTTTGTACACTAGGAATGGTAATTTTACGATAGATGGACAAGGGAATTTAACGACTAGTAGTGGTTATTATGTCCTTGATGAAGATAACGCACCGATAAATGTGGGCAGTGGTCAATTTACAGTTAGCAGCGATGGAACAGTGTTAGAAAACAATGAGGCTATTGCTCGAATAAATATCGCTTATGCAGCTGACACGAATAGCCTTATTAAAGATGAGACCGGGATGCTAAGAACAGAAGATAACCAGCCTTTGCCAAATGTGAATACAAACGAAGATATTGTATTTAATATTGAGCAAGGTTTTATAGAAGGGTCAAATGTTGACACAGCACAAACAATGACAGAATTAATGACTTCCTACCGTGCGTTTGAAGCAAATCAAAAAATATTACAAGCATATGATAAAAGTATGGATAAAGCAGTAAATGAAATTGGAAGGCTACGATAGAAATAAATTAAGACCGGTAGTTCAATTGAGCATACACTCTTATTATTGCTGATTATTGGGAGGGAATATGTAATGAATAGGTCAATTTTGACAGCCGCAAATACGATGAGTCAGTTACAACACAAACTTGACACAATTGGGAATAATCTTGCCAATGTAGATACAGTCGGCTATAAACGTCGTCAAGCAAGCTTTACCGAGCTGTTGTATCAGAATTATAATAATCAACCAAGAGAGGAACAAGAGGTTGGTCGTTTAACTCCTAATGGTATTAGGATAGGGACTGGATCGAAATTAGGTCAAACGAATATGATCATAGCTCAAGGAAGTCTAAAAGAAACAAACCGCCCGCTTGATATTGCTTTTACTGAGGAAGGACAATTTCTTCGTGTAGCTGTAGAAAATAATGGCGAGCAAGCTGTGCATTATACAAGAAATGGTGCACTCTATCTTTCACCTCTTGAAGAAGGATCTGATGAATTGATACTAGTAACGAGTGACGGATATCCTGTGCTTGATAACTCTGGTAACACGATTAATATTGAAAATGATTACCAAGACATATCAATAGATGAAAATGGTACAATAAACTTAATAAATAGTGATGGGGAAAAAGTAGAAGGCAATAACCTTTCTATTGTTAAAATACATCGACCACAACTACTACAGTCTGTCGGTGGAAATTTACTTGGATTACCGAATCTAGAACAGCTTAACTTAGATGAAGAAGAAGTTTTAACATTATTAACTGACGATCTTCAGCAACAAATTAGACTACAAAATGGTACATTAGAACAGTCCAACGTTGACGTATCAACTGAAATGACGGAAATGCTTGCAACGCAAAGGACGTATCAATTTAATGCAAAATCGATTTCTATCGCTGATCAAATGATGGGCCTCGTAAATGGAATTCGATAATAAAGATTGTTCAAAAAATCAGGGAAATACGGCTAAATAATTTAGAATAAGATACGCTAGTCCTGTGAATATTACAGAATGTTTCAGCAGGAGGTAGAAATATAAATCTATGCTAGACATTGCTTTCTGATTTATTCTATGGAGTAATTTCCAATGAACAAGGCAACGATGATGTTTATTTAGCATGTTATGCAGTTTTGATATTATTCCCCCTTCCTTTTTGAACACGCATCAATATTCTAAAGGAGCAAAGATCATTGACAACGAATGCAAATCAGTCTGAAACAAAGACGCGATCTCAATTGAGACAAGAACGACACGAACAAAAACAACAAGGGGAAGAGCATACGAGTAAAAGAAAACTGAAAGCTCGTGTTCGCTTAATTCCCATTTGGTTAAAATTAATGATTGTTGCTGTGCTACTTGTTCTCAGTCTGTTATTAGGTGCCATTGTTGGTTATGGTGTCATTGGAAATGGAGACCCATCTGATGCATTGAAAAAATCTACGTGGCAGCACATTTTTAATTTAGTTGAAAAAGATACAAAGTAAGAAGGAGATTACCGAATGATGTTAGATGTAACAGCAATTAAAGATATTATACCCCATCGTTATCCATTCTTATTAGTTGATAAGATCCTAGAAATAGAAGAAGGCAAACGAGCTGTAGGTATAAAGAATGTCACAGCAAATGAAGAATTTTTTAATGGACATTTTCCTGATTTTCCGGTTATGCCTGGTGTTTTAATTGTAGAAGCACTTGCACAGGTCGGTGCAGTCGCTATGCTAAAAAAAGAAGAAAATCGAGGCAGGTTAGCATTTTTTGGTGGGATTAATAATTGTAGATTTAAAAAACAAGTGAAGCCTGGAGATCAATTGCGTCTAGAGGTAGAAATGATTCGTGTGCGAGGTTCCATAGGGAAGGGAAAGGCTGTAGCTACAGTTGATGGAGAAGTTGCATGTGAAGCAGAAATTATGTTTGCTCTTGGTGAGAAAACCGAGTAAATCTATTCTTTAAAAAAAGAATGTTGTAATAACACGATTACCCTAGTGGTAGTCTTTTTTTTGTCCTTTTAGGCAAACCTTATTTTACGTACGAATAAATATACACGTATACAATAGCTACCGCGGCATCTTAGACCTTTTATCAACTTGGGTTACGAGAAGAGCCCTTGGTATGCTAAGTTTTTTAGGATGTTGCTAAACCAACTCTTATACGAATGTCGTTAATAATGCAATGAAGATACAAATGAATATAGAATTACCTAAAAATAACAATTTTTTAATGAAGAATTTTAATCAATTTTGGGAAACATATTCAAAGACAAACCTTTGGATGTCTAAGAAAGGATTAATAAGGAGTGATTTTCATGAACAAAAAATGGTCATTAACATTAATGAATTCATTATTATTTGCGTTATTATTTACGGGTTGTAATACGAATCCGGAAAACCCTCCACCACCTGAGACTGAAACACCGATGGAAGAAGAAATGCCTGAAGAAGATTTAAATAATAATACTTATGAGGAAGATATGATGGAAGAAGAGGAAGATAATCAAGAGGGATAATAAACGTATTACTTTTAATGCCCACTTTTGTGGGCTCATTTTCGTTAGACTGTTTTCGAATGGATTGTTGCTTTTCATACTAAGAAATAAATACTTATAAGTAAGCGTTCGTGGCACCTTTCTCATTTGACATGAGGTCAATTGCAAATAAATTTTTATTGCTGTCCGAAAATTAGTCTCAATAGCAACAAAGTTTACGAAAGCTGTTTTCGTTTTGATCGTTGTTTTTCGTATTAAGTAGTAAACAAGCATACAACTAGCGTTCGTTGCATCTTTTCTTTTGTCCAACGATGAATGGTACTAATTGGGATAACAATAGAAAACGAAAACAGCTTTTTAAGTAAAATCTAAATAATCCTCCAAATTCTATTCTTCGAAATACTTCTTCACAATGTAACAAATTTCCTCAATATTTGTCATTTTGAATAACTATATGGTATTATTAATAATTAGTCAGATTAATTTTGGAGGTACGGATAGTAAATGTTCAAAAATCTTCCACACGGTATAAAAATTAGTATTTCTCGCTCAATATCTGCAGCATTCGAACAGTATATGAACAAAATTGAGTGGAATGAAGAAAAATATGATACCAATGATTTTATTCAGCATTGGAGACACTATGCAGACAAAAATGCATCATGGTTTGATAAAATAGAAGATGAAATTAAAGAAAATCCTTTATTTCATGAACAGCTCGCTGATAAAATTAATGAAACAATTGAGAAGCTTTTATCAGAACAACCAACAAACGATCAAATAAAACAAATCGAATCTCTAGTTAATGAACTGCAAATAGAAGATATTGATTATGCGTGTAAATCAGAAGCGAAATACCATATTGACCAATTAACAAAGGCTGTAAAAAAAAACAGCAACGACAAAAATTAACTGAAATCTTGTATTTTCAGGCATTTGAAGAAGAATTACCTGAACAGGCATATAGTCTTGATGATCTCACAAAAATTGGGAAGCAAGCACAGGATAAGCTTAATGCGGCAGAAGAACGTACTGATGAGCTTGATGATATGACACAGGATAAAGACTTTAAATTATACCATTAACAATATAAAGTATCGATGGACAGGTACCATACCCCTATATGGACTGTCCTTATTCAATAGGTACTACCCCACACTTCATCCAGCATTCCTTTTATAAAACTATTTCATTATTAAATTCATACTCTATAAGAACAGACTTAAAGAAGGTAGTATAGTAGGTAGGATTAAAAGTAGTAATATTTAGATAAAAATTCTATCTTTTCATAAATTTGAGATAATTATACTATATAATATATATTATCTTTTTTTAGGGGGTTTTTATGTGAGTATTTACTTTTACCTTACAAAGGTGTCGGTATCAGAAGTGCGGAGCGACACAGAGGAAAATGGTTCATTCTACAAAATTCTCATTAATGAAGATCCAGCGATGTATAATCATAAAAATACACATTTGAAGAATTTGGATGATGTCATTACTAACCAAATTATTTATCACTTCGATGACGTGCAAATACCTTTATCTGCTTTACCAAAACCACACTCGCATTCCACTGCTTTTTATTGTAGAACTAATTCCATCATTGAACTAGACTTTTTATCTAATGATAAAAAACAATTAGTAGTTGCATCGATTTTCCTCGAACATCATAAAATACGTTTATTAACCTATAAGTGGAATAAACGAATGAAAGAGTATATCTTACAACCATTGCATGTAGAAGATAGTTTTATGGAAGTCTCTATTCAAAGGGTATTAAAACGATTTAGTGTTATGAAGGGGAATGTTTTTTCATTTATACTTTTTCCGAATGATAGAAAGAATAAATAGTAGGACACAACGATGTGATAGATTGAAAAGGGTCAATCTTACAACTTTGAAAAATTGATTCCATTCACGGTAAATGTAGAATATATAGTGTAAGGTCAGACCCTAGGAATACCTCAAATTAATATTATTATGGTTAGCGTGTATGCCACCATGCATGAGACGCATTGTTGTATGGTAAGTTGTAACAAAGTGATGGATAGCATACATGCACGTGTCACCACTTAACGACTATTGTTATTAAGCTGTTGTTTAAATTCTTGTAATAGCTGTTCACCTTGTAAACCTCTTTGGAGTAAGTCAGTTAATAATATTTCGGCACGTTTCGTTCTTCGATTGATCAAGACACCATCCATTAAAACGCTCACACTATCCCCCATGGTTGTAATCTTCTTTACTTTTACAGACATTGTTGCTGGATCATTGTCTTCTTTGGAGATGACTGTTTGAATCGGAATGCTCTTTATTTGACTCTGTTTATGTAGTTCATTGAATAGGTGTAAATAGTCTTGAGCAATTAGAATATCAAGTAACCACCTGTTTTCGCCGTCCTCTTTATTAATGATTAACCCATCAAGTAATGAAATGCCTTGCTTACTAACCTGTATTTCGTCATCATTTAATATTGTGAGGGCAACTAATCTGAAGGTTTTCATGTATACACCTCCCTCATTTAATAAGAAACAACTTCATTTCTTACAGTATATCATAATCAATGAGGGATATTTTTAAAAGAAATAATGACAAACTTTCGTTAATGCGTGTTTTCAATGGAGTAGCTTTTCGTTTTGTAAATGACTTCATCCAGATAATATGAGATACGTGGAAAGTAGATTATGGATGATTTATTCAAACGAGTCGGTCCTTTCATAAACATATTGCGCCCCATTGAAATAATAAGTCCCAAAATCATGTGCTTACTTAAGCTTATATCCTCACAGGTTGCGCTTGTGGCTAATTTTATCAAGCATTGAAGTGAAGATTTCTTAAATCTAGTTTTTTTTCGTAAACTTTGTTGCTTACTTTCACTTACATTTGAGAAACTGGTGTGTACTATATGATTTTTATAATTGCTAGAGAAGAAAAGGTTCCCAGAACTTAGTTGTTTTTCGTATTTATCTCTTATGACGAAAAGCAACTTATAGCTATGAAAGAATAACGCCTAGTTTTGGTCGTTGAGATCTTCAGCTAGGGATGTGAATGGGTATGGATTCATCTATGCTAGTGAAGCTGTTACATTCATTCACAGTCAAAGAAAGAGTATGTTGCTTTGTAGAACGTGTCAATTAAGCTCATTTCCAGCACCATCATAGCTTTTGCACATTTCCTAGCTAAACATTCCATCATTTCTTCTGTTAACTCGTATCATTCATTGCACTACAATATAATTAGGCCAACCACTGAATCTATTATCCCTCTTTTATGTTGTTTATATGTATAAATTAAAATAGTATGAATGCGTTTAACGTTTTAGTAAGAAGAAAAAATGGGTATAATAAGCAACAAAAAATCATAGTTTATGAAGAAGGTTAGTATTTCAAATAAAAAGTATACAGCTTGAATTTAAGTTAGTAGATTGAGGAGGCGATTCTTGAATAATGAAAATAACAGTAGCGGGAGCTGGTTATGTAGGTTTATCAAATGCGATACTATTAGCGCAACATAATGAAGTAATAGCGATAGATATTCATCAGGAGAAGGTAGATTTGATTAACAATAGACAATCTCCTATTGTAGATACAGAGATTGAAGAATTTCTAACAACTAGGGAGTTGAATTTATCAGCAACAACAGATGTATATAAAGCTTATGAGCATGCTGACTATGTCATTATTTCTACACCTACGAACTATGATCCTGACAAGAATTATTTTAATACCAGAACAGTTGAAGCAGTTATAGCGAATGTCCTTGCAGTTAACCCTAAGGCTACAATGATTTTAAAATCAACTGTTCCTGTAGGATATACGACCAGGGTGAAGGAAATGTTTGAGACCGATAATATCATCTTCTCACCAGAATTTTTAAGAGAGGGTAAGGCTCTTCATGATAATTTATATCCTTCAAGAATAATCGTTGGAGAAAAATCTGAAAGAGCCGAAAGGTTTGCAAGCTTATTAGCAGAAGGAGCTGTTAAAAAGGACATCCCTATTTTATATACAAACGCTGCTGAAGCTGAGGCAGTAAAGCTTTTTTCAAATACCTATTTAGCGATGAGAGTTGCCTATTTTAACGAACTAGATACTTATGCTGAAATCAGAGGACTAAATACAAAAGAAATTATTGATGGTGTAGGGCTTGATCCTAGAATCGGCAATCATTATAATAATCCTTCTTTTGGGTATGGTGGATATTGCTTGCCGAAGGATACGAAGCAACTATTAGCGAATTACGAGGATGTACCTAACCATATCATTGGTGCTATTGTAGATTCAAATCGAACGCGAAAAGATCATATAGCCGATCAAATTTTAGCAAAAAAACCTCAAGTTGTTGGAATATATAGGCTGACAATGAAAACAAACTCAGATAATTTTAGAGATTCATCGATTCAAGGAATTATGAAAAGAATTAAAGCCAAAGGAATTGAGGTTGTAGTGTACGAGCCAGCCTTAAACGATGAACTTTTCTTTCACTCAAAAGTTATTAAGGATTTGTCTCAGTTTAAAATGTTATCAGATGTCATTGTTTCAAATAGACTAAGTGCCGAAATTGAAGATGTTAAAGAGAAAGTATACACGAGGGATTTGTATAATACAGACTAGGTAGAATAAGAAGTAAACTGAAAGGGTAGAGCTTACATGGTGAGTGGCCGAAAAAAGCCGAGTTACATCATTTTATGGATTACTGTCATTACATGGATGATACTTATTTTTTATTTATCCTCACAAGTGGAGGAGCAATCTGATCATCTAAGTAAAAACATCACACAAGTTATCATAGAATCAGCAGAAAAGGTCTCACCTCAATCTGAATTTAATTTACATAAAATGAATCGTTTAGTAAGGAAAAATGCGCACTTTATCGCTTACTTAGTATTAGGAATGCTAGTTGTATTGGCATTGAGGAACAGTGGGTGGTCTAGTTTGAAATCCTTTGGTGTTGCTCTAATGATTTGTGTGTTATTTGCAATATCGGACGAATTTCATCAGCTATTTGTGTCTGGCAGAGGTGCTCAAATGAGGGACGTTATCATCGATAGTGCTGGTGCTATGGTTGGTATTAGTATGACCTTTCTGCCGAAAATTTTTCTGATGAAATAATAAATATGAAACCTCTTAATCTACGTTTGTTGTTGATTGAGAGGTTTTTTTAATAGCTAAGAAGTTTCAGTTACATCTAAGTCAAGCTCCATCACGTTTACCTCTTGATGCCGCTAGCAAGGTATGCCCCTCTCTTTTATATACTTGAATAACATTAAAAAGGTCTCTCATTATGCGTTATCTTCACACTAAGAAATAAAGACGAATATAACTAGCGTTCGTGCATATTATTCATAAGTTATTGATATGGATATAAAATCCATTTAAATTATTTGAATTTTATGAAATATTATTAAGTTTTATGAAAAGCACTTTTTGGATTATCTGATTAGCAAAAAATGACATATTGGTAAATGAAGACGCATAGTATTGTTTATCTATAAATTATTGAAAGGGAGTGTGAGTGAGAATATTATGCTAGACAACAGAAGTAGTCATACGTACATAACATGGAAAGCGAGTTAGGTAACTTGAAAGTATTGATTCGTAGATTCATATCGAAACGTAACACAAGGAAAATTGTTAATTAGCTGCAATTCATATGAATAAGATGAGGGGGAGCAATAATGGGTACAAAAATTATGGTAACTGGTGGATGTGGTTTTATTGGATCTCATATAGTAGATCAACTACTGGAACAACAGTATGAAGTTGTAGTAGTGGATAATCTCAGCTCTGGTCGTTTAGATAACATTCCTTCAAATAAGGTTGAGTTGTTTGTATGTGATGTTACAAGTGCTGAATTCCATGAGGTTGTGCAAAAAGCAAAACCAGATTATATCATACATCAAGCAGCACATGTATCAGTTGTCAATTCTACTGTGAATATGATGCACGATGCTGAAGTTAATATTAAGGGTTCTTTAAATGTAATTGAAGCAGCCAAACGGTTTAAAGTACAAAAGATTATTTTTGCATCATCAGCTGCTGTGTACGGTGAAACGCAATACCTACCCATTGATATCTATCATCCTACAAAGCCCCAATCTCCATATGGTTTATCCAAATGGACAACAGAGGAATATTTGAAAATGGCTTCAAAGTATTATGGTGTGAAGTTCAGTATTTTAAGGTATAGCAATGTTTATGGACCACGTCAAAACTATTTGGGTGAGGGTGGAGTAGTAGCCATCTTTGCCAATCAAATGAGTAATCATGAGGAAATTAACATATATGGTGACGGCGAGCAAACGAGAGATTTTATTTATGTTAAGGATGTAGCTGCTGCTAATATTCGAGCCTTGAAGAATGGTGATGGATTAGTCTTAAATGTTTCTTCAACTATGCCAGTAACAATTAACCATTTATTTAAGAAAATGACAGCTTTGCTAGATTATAAGCAAGAAGTAAGCTATCAAAATTCTAGAAAAGGAGAACTAGCGAATAGCGTATTATGTAACAAATCTACAGAGGAACATCTAAGTTGGAATTTGTCCTACTCATTTCAAGAAGGTTTAAAAGAAACGATAGATTATTATAAAAACTACTCTTTAGTATAAGGTAGATTTCACAAAGATTGCCTATCACTTCACTAAAAAGATGTTGGTTGGCAATCTTATTCTTATGCTTTTCCACTCTTTATGATAGAAACTCTCTTAATTTTTTAATAATGATAAAAACAGTATTAATAAGTAATCAAGTGCATATAATGAATCAAGGTTTTGTTTAAACACATTTCAGTGTTCATTTTCCAACTATAAAAAAGTAGATTTGTATGTTTATAGCATTAGTTAGAGGAGGGATACTTGTTGCCCATAGAGAGTGAGAATAGGAAGTAGGATAAATTGCTAAACAAAACAGGAGGGAAGCAGCGTATTGAAAACAACAAATAACTTTTTCGACACTTATGTTTCTGCTACTTACATAGAAAAAGATAGTTTTAAAATGCAAAAGAATATTATATTTCCAGTAATGAAAAGGTGGGCAGATATACTTCTTTCGCTAATCGGATTGTTAATGACATCTATCATTATTATCGTATTTGCTATTTTGATAAAACTGGAGACACCAGGACCTGCATTTTTTATTCAAAAAAGAGTGGGTAAAAACGGAAAATACTTTAATTTAATCAAATTGCGATCTATGTGTGTAGATGCAGAAAAGAATGGAGCTCAATGGGCCCAAAAAAATGATCCAAGAGTAACGAAGGTTGGAAGTTTTATGCGAAAAACAAGGATTGATGAATTGCCTCAATTTATTAACGTATTAAGAGGTAACATGAGTATTATAGGTCCAAGGCCTGAACGCCCGATGTTTACAGCTCAATTTAATGAAGAAATTCCTGGCTTTATAAATCGCTTATCAGTAAAACCGGGATTAACTGGATGGGCTCAAATTAATGGTGGATATGAGATTACTCCAAATGAGAAACTAAAGCTGGATCTTTATTATATAGAGAATCAATCTATTTTGATGGAGCTGAAGATTATGTTAAAAACAGTTCGCATCGTAATTACAGGAAATGGAGCAAGGTAGTAAAAAGATTATAAATATGGGGAGATAAAAAATATGATTTTAGTTACTGGTGCTGCAGGCTTTATTGGCTATCATTTATCACAGTATCTATTAAAAGAAGGACATGAAGTTTTAGGCATAGATAACTTAAATGATTACTATGATGTCACATTAAAAGAAGATAGATTGAAGCTACTTGAGGTAAACAAGAGGTTTACATTTGAGAAGGTAGATTTGAAAGACCAAGGTCAAGTGATGCATATATTCAACAATTACCCAATATCTAAAGTAATTAACTTAGCAGCACAGGCTGGTGTTCGATATAGCTTAGAAAATCCTTTATCTTATATCCACTCTAATGTTCTAGGCTTTACAAATGTATTGGAGGCGTGTAGACATCATAGCATTAAACATCTCATTTACGCATCATCAAGTTCTGTTTATGGTGCTAATAAAAAAATGCCATACGCGGTTCAAGATAATGTAGATCACCCTATAAGTCTTTATGCAGCGACAAAAAAGTCAAATGAATTACTCGCACATACGTATAGTCACTTGTATGGTTTACCAACTACTGGCTTAAGATTTTTTACTGTATACGGCCCAATGGGAAGACCTGATATGGCTTACTTTAAATTTACGAAAGCAATTATTGAAGGGAAACCTATACAAGTATTTAATCATGGAAAGATGAAGAGGGATTTTACTTATATAGATGATATCGTAGAGGGAATTGTAAATTTAATAGATAAGGTTCCACAATCGAATGAAAGTTGGAATAGAGAGCATCCTGTGCCAGATTCAAGCTATGCACCGTATAAAGTATACAATATTGGTAATAATCGACCAGTCGAATTAATGACCTTTATCCAAACGATAGAAAAGGCCGTTGGAAAAAAAGCAATCATCGAATACCTTCCGATGCAACCAGGAGATGTAAAAGAAACGTATGCAGATATAGATTCATTAACAAATGATATCGGCTTTACACCATCAACTAGCATTGAGCAGGGAATACATCAATTTGTTGATTGGTACAAAAAATACTACACTCCAATAACGAAATAGGGGAAGTTGGTTATATGAATCATAAGCATGTAAAGGTTCTTCATATGTCAACAATTGATTTAACGATAAAAGATATGCTGCTAGATAAGATGGATGAACTAAGAAAGTTAAATTATACCATTGATTTTCTTTCTGATGATACCGGCTTAGTTACAGAAATAGAGGGCAGAGGTTATCGTCACATTACAGTAAGTATGTCTCGCAAAATAAAACCATTAAAGGATCTCATTAGTATTATGAAGATTGTTAAAATCTTGAAAAATGAGAAATATGATATTGTGCACACACATGCAGCTAAAGCAGGTGTCATAGGTCGAATAGCGGCTAAAATAGCTGGAGTAAAAATGATCATTCATACAAGTCATGGCTTACCTTTTTACCAGGGGCAATCTAACATAAAAAACTTTGTCTATAAAGGTTTAGAGAGAATGGCAAGCTTTTTTAGCCATGCTTACTTTTCTCAAAATAAAGAAGATTTAAATGTTATAAGGAAGATCGTACCAAAAAGAATTATAACAGCATATGAAGGAAATGGTATTCCTCTAACTAAAATTGATACGCATGAAAAGTTAGCGACTTCAAGAAAAGCAGAGCTGCTACAAAACATGGGTATCAACAATAATGAATTTGTATTTTTAATGGGTGCAAGGTTTGAGGGTGTAAAAAATCATCAAATGCTATTGAGGTCAATTGCCAATTTAAAAACGGATCGTTCGTGTAAGTTTCTTCTTGCTGGTACAGGAGATGAATTAGAAAGTATGAAGTTACTGGCTGAGAATCTTCGTATTACAGACAAAGTTTTGTTTTTAGGATATAGGGAAGATATGTATGACTTAATCCAACTATGTGATGCTGTCATTCTAACTTCGGAAAAAGAAGGGATACCGAGAATTTTAATGGAAGCCATGGCGTTTAATAAGCCGGTATTAGCTACAAATGTGCTAGGAACGAAAGAATTAGTTGTGCATAATCAAACGGGTGAATTAGTAGAATTAAATGACATAGAAGGTTTGACAGAAACAATATCCAAGTGGATTTCAGAGAATTATAGATTAGAGTTAGAACAATTTGCAAAGAACTCGCGAGAAAGAATAATTAGCGAATTTACTGAAGCGAAAGTGGCAGCTAGGCTAGATATTCTTTATAAAGATTTAATAAGCAAAGAATATGATATTAATGCAATGAATGAGAGGCTGAGGAGCTATTAACCTATTAATAAATCGTGTGATGGAAAACATGCTTCCCATGATTTGTTTCTATAGACATAATAGTTACTTGTAATTGATTTCATATGAGGTGAACTTAAGAATGCAAGATGAATTTGTGAGCATTATTATACCAACATATAAAAGAGCTGATTTGTTAGAAAGAGCCATTGCGAGTGTGTTAAATCAATCATATACAAATATTGAGGTTATCGTTGTAGACGATAATGATCCTCATACAGAGTATAGAAAAAAAACTGAAAGCATTATGAAAAAATTTATAACTACACCAAATGTTATTTATTTTAAACATGATAGAAACAAAAATGGTGCTTCAGCAAGAAATTCAGGTATAAAACTAGCAAGAGGTCAATATATCGGCTTTTTAGATGATGATGATGAGTTTCATAAGGATAAAGTTTGGTACCAAGTGAAGGAATTACGAAAAACTGACGGAAAGATTGGTGCCGTGTATTGTGACTTTGTAGTGAAGGATAACAATCAAATAATTAGAAAGAATCGGTATAACAAAGAAGGTAATTTACAATTCGATGTATTATGCAACAAATTGAATATTTCAGGCTCTAACTTCCTTTTTAAGAAAAATGCAGTTGAAAACACAGGATTCTATGATGAAAGATTTAACAGACATCAGGATTTAGAGTTTCTAGTAAGGTTTTTTAATGACTATAAGACTAAATATATTAATAAGTCCTTGTTAAGTATTTATAAAGATGACAGGGCTAATATATTGGATACCGCCGCTATGGAAAAAATAAAAAAACAGTTTTTATCTAAATATGAGGGCATTATACAAACTTATCAAAAACGAGGTCATTTAATTTATTTTTATAACTATTTAGAGATTTATAAGCAACATCTTTTGAATAAAGATTTCTTAGCGGCCCTTAAATGCTGGAAAAAGTATAAACTCGGGCTAAGAGTGATACCTAGCTTATTGAATCGACAATTGTATAAGCTGATGGATAAGGTGATGGTAAAACTCTATTTATTAAAGAAGGAGAGGTTATTATAAAAAAATATATTTCCATTGTAATGAGTTGTTATAATGCTGCTGAAATAATTGGGAGAACGATAGAATCAATTTCATCCCAACAATTTCAAGACTATGAACTTATTATTGTTGATGATTATTCAACCGACAATACAGTAGAAGCAATAGAAGAAAAAATCACATTAGATCCTCGAATGACTTTAATAAAAAATACAGAGAATATAGGTTTGACAAAATCACTTATAAAAGCAGTTCGTTTATCACACGGGGAATATATTGCGAGAATTGATGCTGGAGATTTAATGCACCCTGAACGACTTAGAAAACAAAAAGAAATTTTGGATGAACATGATAAGGTTGGCTTAGTTACTTCATATTGTAACATTATTAAAATGAAAGATGGCATAATGATAGAACAGTACAACAAAGTACTAGAAGCTGAAAATATTAAGAAATCAATGGCTTTAGGTAATAGAATTGAGCATTGTACTACTATGTTTAGAAGATCTATATATGATGAAGTTGGTGGGTATAACAAAAAATATTATACTTCTCAAGATTACGATTTGTGGGTAAAAATGCTCCATACTTCTAGTTTATATGTTATTCCAGAGACATTATCAACAAGTGTTTATGATATTAGTAATTCTATTACCTACAATAAAAATAAAGTTCAATTAAGGAATGGAATAAAAATTAGAGTAAATGCAATGAAAAATAACTACCTTCCTAAAAAGGCATGTATGTCAGGTATTATTAAAGCACTGCTGATGTATATCTTACCTGGTAAGGTGAATACCATGCTAAGAAATTATTTTAGCCCTGTAAAATCAAGGAGCTTGGAGTAAATGGTTATGATAAGTATTAATGATACTAAGCCTGCTGTGGCTTTATTATTTGGCTATGTGATGTATTTTACCTTGAAACCCTTTTACCTTTTTAGTAGTGGATCTTTACAAATCGCCGATTTTATTTTGTTGGCCACCTTCGGGATACTTCTTATTGGTCTAAATGGAAAGTTTCTCGCTCCTGAACCCGTTATGTTAATTTTGAAAGTTGCGCTGTTTTTTTGTTTGTATGTAGTTTTTATCAATGTTATTTGGGGAATCATCAATCAAGAATGGAGTGCTTACTTTAAAAACTCGTTGTTTTATATATTTAATTTTTTTGCGATGTTAATGGTAGTAGGATTATATAAAGTATACGATGTAGCCTTTTTGAGAGCATCAGCTTTAGCCGTCCAATTATCCATCATTACTCAATTTTTGCTATTCATCATATATGGTGGTTTTTCCTCTTCAAGAATGGTGTTGTTTTTTAATAACCCTAATCAGTTAGGTTATTATGCAATCCTAATCGCAGCCCTACTCCTTGCTTTAAAAGCTTACGTTATATATAAACCTTTGTATTTCATATCTTTATTTTCTAGTTTAGTCATATGTTTAATATCTTTGTCAAAAGCTGCAATGCTAGCATATCTACTCATTTTTATTCCAACACTTGTCAAACGATTTTCTATGAAGAACGGTAAATGGATCAAAACACTTTTTATTCTACTATTAATTATTATTCCAATTGGAGTTGTTTTTCAGGATGAAATTGTAAACAATCCATTAACGACTAATGTAGTTGAAAGAATTAATAAAATTGGACAAGATAAAGATGATTCATTAGGTGGGCGAGGGTACGATAGGATTTTTAACCATATCAATTATTTAATATTTGGAGCTGGAGAGGGATTATACGATCGTTTTGAAAGTCAAATTAATAAGGAAATCCATTCAACGATTGGGAACCTTGTTTTTTCATATGGAATAGTAGGTCTATTTATCTTTATATTTATTATTTTTTATATAGAAAAGGTAGAGGGATTTAAAAATATCAGTTCAATTATTGGCTTAATGTTTTATGGTCTGTTTCATAATGGTATTAGGAATACGATGCTATGGATATTTCTAATGATTTTATTAATTATTGCTGTAGATTTAAAAAGAAGCAAAATGAATAATGTAGCCCTCAAGTAAGTATTGTAAACTAAGTTACCTGAATACTTAGTAAGCAACATACTTTGTGGGTTGGACTTCATTGCTAGTTCTGATTGATCGCCAAAACTGTTTGTCATACCAGGAGGCTTCTCATGAAACATAAAATTGCATTTTTCATAGGAACACTAGCAACAGGTGGAGCTGAAAGAGCGGTATCAAATTTAACATTAAATTTATCAAATGAATTTGATAACAATATAATTTTATTTGAAAATAAAGCAAAAGTTGAATACCCCTATACTGGAGAAATAATTAAAGTGAGAAATGTAAAAGCAAGCAATGTCATTTATAAATGTTTAGCACTTTATTATAGGATGAATATCATTAAGAAGCTAAAGAAAGAAAATGAAATTAAAACAATGATCAGCTTTTTAGAATATCCGAATCTAATCAACTTATTAACTAGAAAATATGGAAAAACGGTTATTTCTGTTAGAAATCATATGTCTACGAAACATCAAAAGGGGCTTAAAGCTTTTTTTTGGAAAAAGACTATCAAAATCTTGTATAAAAAAGCTGATAAAATTGTGGCAGTTTCACACGAAATTAAAAATGATTTAGTTACGAATTATGGCATTGATGCAGATAAAATAACAATTATTTATAACTCATACCCAATTCAAAAAATTAATCAATTATCAGAAGAACCCATTGAAGAGCAGTATAGAAGTATATTTGAACATCCAGTAATTATTACAGCTGGAAGATTAAATAAACAAAAGGGGCAGTGTCATCTCATTAGAGCATTTAGTAGAGTGAAAGCATTAAATCCAAATGCGAAACTAGTTATTCTGGGGGAAGGTGTATTAAAGGAAGAACTAGAACAATTGGCCGAGGATTTAAATATTAAACAAGATGTCCATTTTCTGGGTTTTCAGCAAAACCCATTTAAATATATTCATAAGTCACAAGTGTTTGTTCTTTCATCTTTATATGAAGGTTTTCCGAATGCATTAGCAGAAGCGATGGCTTGCGGTATACCTATCATTTCAACAGACTGTTTATCTGGTCCAAGAGAAATACTAGCACCAACTCATATGGGTGTTAAGAATATGACATATGAAGTTGATAGAGAGATGTTCGGAGTGTTAACACCAGTTTGTAGAAGTAATCATTTAAGGGAAACAGACAGCTTACTAGAAGAAGAATTAACGTTAGCTAATCACATTCATCACTTATTAAATAATGAAGATTTGAGGAAATATTATGCTAATAGAAGTGTTGAAAGGATAAGTGATTTTAATATAAATCATATTATTAAAGAATGGGAAAACATGATTTCTAAATTCTGTTAAGTATGACTATATTATTTAAGAGGTATATAACTTTGGATAATAAAGAATTAAAAGGAAAAATGATAAATGCTACTAAATGGGCAACGTTAACTGAGATCGCTGCAAAAATAGTTACTCCTATTACCAATATGATTTTAGCTAGAATCTTAGCTCCCGAGGCGTTTGGAGTTGTTGCGACCATCACAATGATTATTAGCTTTGCAGATATGTTTACAGATGCAGGGTTTCAAAAATACTTGGTTCAACGTGAGTTTAAGGATAAGGAAGAAAAGCTGAAAAATACGAACGTTGCTTTTTGGACAAACCTCGGAATTTCTTTGTTCCTTTGGGGAATAATCATTATATTTAGTGATTTAATTGCTACTTTAGTAGGAAATCCAGGTTTAGGAATCGTTGTTGCGATTTCTTGTATGGTATTACCTTTAACATCCTTTTCAAGTATTCAAATGGCATTATACAGACGAAGTTTTGATTTTCGGACTTTATTTACAGTAAGAGTAGGGACTGTATGTATCCCATTTTTTATTACGATCCCTTTAGCACTATTTGGTTTAGGTTATTGGTCGTTAATTATTGGTATGATTGCAGGACAATTATTTAGTGCAATTGTATTAACTGTAAAATCAGAATGGAAACCATCATTGTTTTATAAATTCAAAATATTAAGACAGATGCTTTCCTTTAGTATATGGTCGTTAATTGAAGGTGTAATGATCTGGTTTACCATTTGGGTAGACGTTCTTATTATTAGTGGTGCCTTAAGTGTCTATTATCTAGGAATATATAAAACATCTATTATGATGGTCGATGCTTTATTCGGGCTTATTATTGCTTCAACTGCACCTGTTTTATTTTCTGCTTTGTCACGTTTACAACATGATAATGAGAAGTTTAATCTTTTCTTCTTTAAAATCCAAAGATACGTTTCCTTGATCGTATTTCCACTGGGCATTGGTGTATACCTATATAGTGATTTAGCGACCCAAATATTTCTAGGGAATGATTGGTATGAAGCTAGCGATGTCATTGGTTATTGGGCGTTGACTAGTGCAATTATGGTAGGTGTCGGGCGATACTGTAGTGAAGTGTATCGAGCTAAAGGTCGCCCTAAATTATCAATATTAGCTCAAGTATTACATTTAGTCGTCTTAATTCCTGTTTGTCTCATCAGCGTTAAGTATGGGTTTTGGGTGTTAGTCATTGCGCGTTCATGGGTTAGGTTGCAGGGTATCATTGTTAATTTATTTATAATGAAGTTTGCAATCGGGATTTCTATAATTAAAATACTTAAAAATGTGCTCCCTTCAGCTTTTTTTGCAACTTTGATGGGTTTATTAGGATATCTTTTACAACAAATGAATGAGGGCCTCATCTGGGATTTTATATCGATTTTATTATGTATGATTTTTTATTTCTCGCTAAATATTCTTTTTCGAGATACACGGTTAGACCTAATCGGTTTAGTTCAACAAATGAAAAAGAGATCATAAAAAGAAGTTATTGTCTGGATGAATAATAGTATAGGTGGTGGGTAAATGAAGATTGGAGTTTTTTCCGATCCACAGGGACATGAGAAGGCTATTGTAGATGCTTGTATTGATAGAAATGTAGATTATGTCATTATTGATATATTTGCACCTAATTGGATAGAGCAGTTTGAGGAGGCTGAGTGTGACGGTTATATTGTACGCCCTCCTACTAAAACAAGATTGTGGAGAAACGTGTTCCTTAATAGAATATGGTTAATCAAAGATAGACTAGAAGGTAAATGCGTTCCTGAGCTTGAGAGCATTTTATATTATGAATCTAAAATTATGATGACTGACTTCTATAAATTAAATGAGCTGCCACATGTCTCGTCAAACACCTTTTTTAATATAAAAGAAGCACTACATTTCGTTAAACAAACAAAGGCATTTCCTAAGATCATTAAAAGTGATGGTGGAAATTCAGGCCTTGGTGTCAAAAAAATAAATTCTAAAGTTAAATTAATGCTTCAAATATACAAATCTTTTTTTACAAAAAATATCTTTAGAGGATATCATACATTAAATGATCTACCAAAGTTTGTGAAAAGCTATTTAAAGCCATTAAAAATGTATAAAAATATGAATAGAGAATACTTCCCTTTTACTGAAAGAGGACAGGGGTACATTCACATTCAAGAACATGTGGATATGAAAACAGAGTGGAGAGTAATAAAAATTGGCAATTCTTATTTTGGGTTTAGAAAACCAAAAGGGAAAAATGGGTTGCGAAGTGGATCTGGTTTTCTTGGTGACTGGGTAGATCCGCCAAAAGAATTGTTAAATTTGGTTAAAGCATGGTGTGAAAAATTAAAAATATCCTCAATGTCCTTTGATATCTTTGAGGATTTAGAAGGTAATTACTTGATTAATGAAATGCAGGTGTTTTTCGGATCAATTTCTCCTAGTCAAATGTACATTGATGGCATTCCAGGTAGATATATATGGGAAAATGGTAACTGGGTTTTTGTGGAGGGAGAATTTTGTAGGTATAATTGCAATTTGTTAAGGATAGAGTTATTAAATGAAATGATTTATGAGAAAGAACTAGCTGCTAGTTTTAACTAAAATATATGGCTCGCCAATCGGCGAGCCTTTATAATTTGCCATAAGAGCGAAAAGAATTAAGACATTGCTCTTGAATATACTGGTCAATGACGATTGTGTTTATATCCAATTGCTCGTTACTATCATTGCTTAATGATAATATTTTTAATTTTTTCTCATCAATATTTGTCATAGAAATATCATGCTTCAATTGGTTTAAAATTTCATTTGATATTTTTATGTGGTTTGGTAGCGCTTCCAAAAAGTATTTTTCAAGTCTACTATAGTTTGTTTTTCTTTGGTGTAGTCTTTTAAGAACTTCTGTATGTTTGACGTGAAGGTCTATTATTAACAGCGGTTTTGAGTGAACCATCTCTATTAATTGTTTTAAATCGAGTGGTTTAATGAGCTGGTGGGCACTATACTCAATTGACCACAGTGCCTGAACAAAACCTTGGTCTAAAATATGGATTCCTTTTTTAGTAGAATTAGCTTTAATAATGGCTATTACATATAACAGGTTAGAAACAGTTTTGATAAAATCATTATAACTTTTTTGGTGTGTTTTAAGAATAATATGAATAGCATAGATGCATATTTTTGGAGCTGTCAATAATATTTTCACAATATATAATAACTTAGTTATTTTTTTAAATAATTCTTTCTTCGAATTTATTTTATAAGTTGGCTCATTAACATGAAAGCCTTTAACTGATAATGATTTAGCCAACATATGTGATAGTGTTGTTTTTCCGACACCTGGAATACCTATAAATTCTATCATCATGTCTTTATGGTTATGAAAGTTTTTTATATGTGACCCCATATCTTTGTTTTCACCTCTGAAAGAACCTCATTTAACGATCGATTTGCATCTATTTCTATAACTGTAGCTTTTTCATTAAATTCTAATGAGCTAATGTCTTTGACTCTCTTTCGAAACTCCTCAAACTTCATATCTTTCTTTCTTTGAAATGCGATATCAGCTGAGATATTTAATCTAACAATGAGATCAGGAGGCTTCATATCCGCCTCTTTGTAAATTCTACTCTCCCACCTAGCCAAATACTGAATGATTTTATTCTTATGTTGTATCCAATCATGTAAGAGTGGTCCATCATTACGACCCATGATTTGATATTGAGGATAACGGTCTGTAATGATAACGTATCCAAGGCTCCTTAGCTTTCGAATTTTTTTTAACTTTTTTCTTTTTTCGAATGAAAGTGTTAAAGCCCAAGTAAACTTTGCAAGGACCGTTAGTTTTGTGCGAAGCTTTCTACCATGCAAGTGTTCTTGTTTTAATGGGTTCCCTTTTTTTATATGTCGTTTATCTGTCCATTGTTTTAGTAGCTTTAATGGATATCTAATGAGAGAGCTCGTACCATCTCCACTACCTAAATACATGTTATAAATGTCTAGTTTGCTAGATAAAAAAGAGGTTAATTCCGAAGTAATAGTAGATTTTCCAGATCCATCACAGCCGATAAAGGAGATAATTAAACCATCAGCTGGAAGTGTTATGCTACTAGAAGTAGTTGTTACCCTTGAAGTTGCGCTAGTGACAGCGTCATCAGTTGTACCCACATGTAAAGGCTCGTCTATCGTTTTCCTGCTTTTTATGCTTGCTAACAATGCATGCGTACGGAGAAGTGAAAAATCGTTGTATAATTCGTCTACGATAAATGAATAGTGAAGAGGAGTTAGTTGTTTATATTCTGGATGTCTATATCGTCCTTTAATTGTCAAAGAATCATTGCTTCTAGCTAATTTATGTATTTGCGGTACCCAAGTCAGATTCTTTTTTCTATTCTTATTGCTTCGAAGTTTACCGTATTTAATGTTTTCATAGTCGTTTATATTGAGACACTCCTTTCTGCAGTATTTTACAATTTCAATGCACCAACTTATACGTTGATCAAACTCCCCAACTTTATCTACTAGATTACGTGTAAAACATGCTGATCTTTCATACTATGATAGAATTGTAAAAGTTATTACTTTTGAAACAAAATGATAAACTTGGGGAGCTAAATTTAACTAGAGATTATAAACTGCTAATAATTAATTGACCGTTATTATCAACACTTATTTTGTATCTACTTCCGTTAGGTGATTTAAGGACGTAAGCATCCTCTCCTAAATCATGTTCGCTCGGCATTGGAAATGAGCTCATATCGAATGCACCCTCAACTACTTTTACACCTCCAATCCAAAAGGTCCCAGAACCTTCTCTTGATCTGATGCGTATTGAACCTGTTGGATTACCTCCGGTCGTAAATTGAAAAGCTAAAAACCTCATATAAGGACTAGGATAAATATCTTGATCTGCTATTCTGTTGTTATCTGGATCTTGAATAAATACCCTAATTTCATTTTTTAAAAATATACCTATTGTATAGGTAGTATTTGGTTTAAACGTAGCGGTGCTATTAATTCCCTGATAGGTTGAGGTCATGGTGATTTCCTGGACATATTCTCCTATTGCTTCGGTATTCGAAGGTAATAATTCTGCTTCACCGACTCCTTTATCGATATCGGGAATCCAATTTTCAGCGATGCCTGGATAACTTCCTTCCTCATTGAAAAAACCATATCCATCAAGTACATCTTGATCAGGTTTACGGTCTCTAAGAAAATAAACTTTAGATAGATCCTCAATGACCATAGGTACTGACTCAATAGCACCAACAACAATATCCTCACAGTCTTCGGTAATCCATACCCCAACGTTTCCGTATTTATCCCAACCATATGACCCTAATGCTCCACCTGCTTGCCTTCCAGTTAATCCACTAAGCTGTATGTTTCTTGAGCTTCTAATCATCAGTCCAATATCTATATTTTTCAGTGCATCTTGACCGCTAATATGAACCCCATTCGTATCTTCAACTAAAACATGATAAACATTTCCTGCTGTAGGGTTACTATAATTACCTTTTCCTTCAAAATAATTTCCAGCAACATTTACCCCTGCACTGCCAACATAGATACCACAATATTCATTAGATTCGAGTGTACAACCATGTACAAAGGATTCAACAGCTGCTACTACACCACAGTTTCCATTGGAGAGTGCCCAACAGTTCAACACATTGGTAGTTTGAGATTCAGAGCCCGCATGAAATCCGTTTTGACCATTTTGATTTGACATACATGCAATGAAGATTCCCTTCCATGATTTTTCATGATAAAAACCATGTCTCCCACATTGATCAGCAATAATATTTTGAATCACCCATTGATGTACGTCTACGATATGGATACCGTCTCTTGGTGCATTTTGAACTCGAAAATCAGACCACGTAAAGTTGTCAGTTCTTGATCCATTAGATAAATATATTAAATCCTCATTACCCGTGTTTGATGTTTCCTTCCAAATTAATTTTGAATATTCTTTTCCATCACCGACTATATTGATTGAGCCCTCAACTAGTAACGAATCATAGATGGAATAATTTCCAATAGGAATATATACAGTTTTAACATCTCCACTGACAGCAGCGTCAAAAGCAGACTGTATTGCGCCAGTTGAATCGCTGTTTCCAGTAGGGTCAGCACCATAATCTAATATGTTAACCACATTCATTTTTTATCATCCTTTTTTTGTTATTTATATATTCTGTGTAACACCTGCTTCAAATGATTGGACAAAATTACTATTTTTAATAAATATCAACGTCTAATCAGCTCCAAAAAAAATGGAATACAAGATTCATATAAACATAGGATGTAATAGTGTAGGTAGATTAATCAAAAGGGAAGGAATCTATGAGAGTATTTCAATTCAAGCTTGGGTCAAAGATCAGTCACTATACAAAAAACAAGGATTATTGGGAATTAATAAAGGGTTCTGGTGTGACATTTATATTACGCCTTTTGTCATTTATTCTGTTATATGTATTAAACTTTTTGATTGCAAAAGTTTATGGAGCTGAAGCATTAGGCATATATACGTTGTCATTTACGTTATTAACGATCTGCCTTACGCTCGTTTTACTTGGTACAGACACAGCAATCATTAGATTAATTACAGAATATCGTAGTCAATATTCTATGAAGCATGCAAACACCATTTTTACAAAGGTTATGAAATTACTATTACCACTCTCTGTTTTATTTAGTGCTTTACTTTTTATCTTAGCTGAGCCAATTGCTATCCTAGTATTTCAAGAACAACTGCTTATACAACCATTTAGAATAGTGTCTATCGTCTTACCCTTTATGGTTATGACAAGAATGTACTCAAAAGCATTTAGAGCGGTCAAATCTATTACAAAATCTATATATTTTGAAATTATTGGAATTCGTTTTGGGAACCTACTTTTACTAGTTTTTTTCCTGCTTATATTGAATAAAAACTTCATGCATATCATATATGCTCTTTCAATCGCTGTTACGATCACCGCATTTATGAGTATGTATTCTTGGCATAATTACATTCAAAAAGATGTAGGAGACCAAAAACTGTTATTTAATCAAATAGAAACGAAAAGTTTAAAGGAAATACTTCATATTTCAATTCCAATGTATTTAACGTCGGCTATGTCGCTTATCTTAAATTGGACAGATGTCGTTATGCTTGGTGTTTTTCAAAGTACTAGCGCTGTAGGAGTTTATAGTATTGTTCTTAAACTATCACTGTTAATTAGTTTTTCACTATCTTCTATTAATATGATTATTTTGCCTAAATTTTCTGAGCTGTACTGGGAAGGGCGAAAGCATGATTTAATAAAGATCTTCCGTTTTTCATCTAGACTCATCGTTTGGACGTCTATTCCACTGTTATTTATCATTATTCTTTTCGCGCCCGCTCTTTTGGGGATTTTTGGAGATGTCTATGTCGAAGGGGTAATCCCTCTTATCATTTTATGTATTGGTCAGTGTATTAATGCATGTGCTGGTAGTGTAATGCAACTGCTGAATATGACAGGGAATGAAAAATTAGCTAGGAATGCAATTGTCATTTCTGCAGTTACGAATGTGCTGGGCAACTTAATTTTAATACCTTTCTTTGGGATGATCGGTGCAGCTGTTGCAACATCATTAAGCATCATTGTTCGGGAAGTTATGGCTTCCATTTATGCTTATAAAATATTTAGCTTTCGTACATGGTACATTCCATTCGTAAAATAAAATAATGATATCAGTCATTGAAGAGTGTTTAAAGTCAACCAGCAGCAAATTGATGACTTAATTATTTTTTTAGTATTAGACATATGAATTGTTATGTAATTTTTTATAGGATCTGTTCATTGAATATAAAATACGAAGCTTTTGAAAAAGTTTGGGTCGAGGTCTTAGATTCAAAGACTATTAATCTTGTAGAAGAGTTTTATTGGAAGGTTGCTCAAAAAGTGGTTTTGTCTAGAACAGGTCATTTTATCTAGTAGTCATGTTATTTTTACGTATTGGTATAGTATGCCAAACGAATGGAAGGTAGAAAAGTACTACGCACTCTAGTTATCTTGATAGATATTTAGTATTAAAAAGAGATAGTTGGAATATTTGTTAGTTATGAACATAAAATTTAATATCATCAATTATATGAAAAACAACAGTACTTTTGTAAAAGCACTGTTCACAAAGTTATTGTGATGGCTATTGCATTAGAACGAAAAAGGTATGTAAGAAGTAGTCTTTAAAGAGGACAAGGTGTCATGAATATTCATTGAAAACGTATGATCATCATTTCTTCTATAAAACGACGACTGTTGAGTAAGAACTATATCTTTATCTTCTATTTTAGGAACTTATAGGGACAAAGCTTACTAAAAAGAGTCTTAATAAAAGTACATTTAGTTAATGTTATGGGTGGTAGAGTGTGAGATGTTTTTTTGTAATCATATTTATGATAGTTTACTAGTTTAAGTAATTAACAAAAGTGCTAGAAGAACAAAAGTAAGTAAATATATCATTGGAGGAAGAGATGGAAGCAGAAATCGATTTTAAACAAATACTTTATATCGTTATTAAAAAAATATGGATTGTAATCATCATGATGATAGTAGCCATTGTTATTAGTGGATTAATCAGTTTTTATGTTCTAACTCCTACCTACAAATCATCTGCACAAATACTAGTTTCACCGACTAATTCTCAAGTACAGCCATTCAGTTCTAATGACATTCGACTCAGCTTAGAGTTAATAAATACTTATAGCGAAATTATAAAAAGTCCGTTTATTTTAGAACAAGTAGTGGAGGAACTAGAGTTAAGCTACTCTCCTTCAAGTTTAAATAAGCTAATAACGATACAAACGGAAAGTCAATCACAAGTCTTTTCGATTGAAGTGACTAATGAGGATAATGAATTAGCCGCACAAATTACGAATACTATTGTACAAGTTTTCAAAGAAAATATTTATGAGCTAATGAATGTAAACAATGTGACAATCTTAGCTGAAGCTAAGGCTTCGAGCAATCCTATCAAACCAAACCCAAACCTAATCATTGCTCTCTCTGTTGTAGCTTCTATTTTAGTTTCATTAGTACTCATTTTTTTAATAGAGTTTTTCGATAATTCTGTGAAATCAGAACAAGATATTGATGATTTAAGCATGAATATACTAGGTACTGTGAATAAAATAAAAAAGATAAAAGTCAAAAAAGATTCGACAAACATAGAGGTTCAACTAGAGAGGGGAGTGAATAACCTTGAGAACTGAAAAAGGCAAAGCTAAAAGTAGATTACGAGGTAGGATCGCTTATTTGAAGCCAAAAACAATAGTATCGGAACAGTATCGATCCCTACGGACAAACATCCAATTTAGTATGAATGCTCATGCCAAGCAATCAATTGTTGTTACTTCTTCGATTCCTAATGAAGGCAAGTCTACTACGATTACTAACTTATCAATCTCATTTGCACAACAAGGAAAACGTATATTAATTGTTGATGCTGATCTTCGAAAACCAACTTTACACAATATATTTAGAATATCTCAAGAAAATGGACTAACAAATTTTTTAGCAGGGTTTTATTCTTCGATTGATGATGTCATTTCTAATACTGAAATAGATCATTTATCCATCGTTCCGTGTGGCCCAATCCCAAATAACCCTGCTGAACTACTTAGTTCAAAACGTATGAATGACTTTTTGGAAGAAGCGCTCCAGAAATTTGATCTGGTTTTGTTAGATACTCCTCCTGTTTTAGCAGTAACCGATGCACAAATTGTTTCCAATTTATGTGGTGGTGTTCTTCTTGTAGTGAAAAGCGGAAAAACAGATAAAAAACAGGTAAAAAAAGCTAAAGAATTACTGGAGCAAACGAATGCGAATATTTTAGGAGCAGTACTAAATAAAAAGGTAGCAGGTAAAAATAAATATTTTAATTATATTAGATAGGGTTTTTCTCGTAAACTTTGTTGCTTTTTTAACTAGTTAGCAACAAGGCATTATCAAATCTCTGTTATTTAAAGTAGAAGTGCGAGCGTGAAGTGTGAATGTGTGATTATCTGATTATCAAAAAAAATCATTCAAAGGATTAGACAAGAGAAAAGGCACAAGTTTTTAACTGTGCCATTAGCGTACATTAATGTTCCAATTGATTTAACTCTTGCATACACTCTTGGACAAGGGTGACTGCCTGACTCATTGAAGCTCCGCCTCCAAATGCTGTAGTCACTCCACAAGCTTCTAGTATTTCTTGTTCAGTGCATCCTTGATCCAAACACCCTTTTATATGGTAAATAATACAATATTCATCTTGAGCATATAAACTAATACCTAATGCAATCAATTGCTTTTCCTTCTGTGATAAGCTACCTTCCTTAAAGCATTCTTCAGTAAAAGAATGATACTTTTTAGCTAGCTCGGGCATCTTTTCAGTAAATAAACCGAGTCCAGCCTTATAATGATGAAGAGATGCTTCCGTTGAATTTCTAGCTTCAAACTCCATTATCATCAACTCCATTTCTAATTTGCAAAGGTCAACAGTTATTATAAGCTAATTGAGAAGTAATTAAACGAAAGAAGGCGACAATTTTCTTTTTAGTTTCGGTTGGTTTAAAATAGAATATCGAATATGAAAAGCGCCCATTTTTGAACACTAATAGCCTATAGCCCATCAATTATTAGTTAAACTTTTTTAATCCTGCATGCTATTTTAAACTTTATAAGAATAGCTAGGATCGTTTAACTGATTACTAATGTTTCTTTTCGTAAACGCTGTGTTATTTTTTACTATGATGAATTTTATGAGAACTTAAAAATGTCTTGAACACTCGATGTATACGGGCTTTATATGTAAGAACGAAAAGTAACGATTAATGCGGAAACAGCCAATATTAATCAACATTAGTTGATGGCTAAAAATCTTAGCGAGTAATTTTGTATTTAAGGTGTCATTGTAGTTCCATTTAGGTTTCTTATGATGTGTGAGGTATGAAAGGTAGGAGAGAGGATTGAAAAGGATTCTAGTAACTGGAGCTGCTGGCTTTATAGGAGCACATGTATCAAGACGGTTATTACAGGATGGCTATGATGTTGTTGGGGTTGATAATTTAAACGATTACTACAATGTCTCGTTGAAAAAAGATAGATTAAAATTGTTAGAACATAAAAATTTTATGTTTAAGAAATGTAGCATTACTGACGAACATGCGATCATGAATGTGTTTCGTGAATATCAGCCAACTGTAGTCATACATCTAGCTGCTCAACCAGGTGTGCGTTATAGCTTAGAAAACCCTCATGCCTATATTAACTCGAACATAGTTGGATTCGTTAATATGCTAGAAGCTTGCCGCCGTCATAGTATAGAACAGCTAATTTATGCTTCCTCAAGCTCAGTATATGGTGCAAATACGAAGCAACCATTTTCTGTGCACGATAATGTCGATCATCCTGTTAGCTTATATGCAGCAACGAAAAAAGCTAATGAGTTAATGGCACATACGTATAGTCATCTTTACAATCTTCCGACAACAGGTTTACGCTTCTTCACAGTATACGGTCCGTGGGGGCGTCCTGATATGGCACCATTTTTATTTACTAGGGCAATTATAAATGGAGAACCAATTGATGTTTATAATAAAGGGGACATGAAGCGAGATTTTACATATATTGATGATATTGTTGAAAGCATAAGTAGATTATTACAAAAAAAACCTGAGCCAAATGAACATTGGTCTGGAAACAATCCTGATCCTGGAACGAGCTATGTACCATACAGAGTATTTAATATTGGCAGTAATAACCCGATCAAATTGACTGACTTTATTCAAGCTATTGAGGAAAAGTTAGGTATGACTGCAAAAAAGAATTTTTTGCCCCTTCAAGCAGGCGATGTTGTAGAAACATATGCGGATGTTGAGGATTTAATAAATGAGATCGAGTTTAAGCCACAAACATCACTTAAAGAAGGAGTAAGTAAATTTATTGATTGGTATTTAAAATACAATGAAGCTTAATCCATGCGGACATCAGGTGAAGGATAGACTCCACCTGAATGCTCTTTCCTTGTAACTTTTGCTGTTATCGCTTTGTTTGTTGACTTTCGTTCTAACATATAAGTACATACACATCTAGTGATCGAGGCACCTTTTCTATTTTTACATCTCATAAAACGCATAGTACTGTCCATTTTTAGTGAAAATAGAACAGTATACGAAGAGCCTACACTTTAAAACGCCCAACCATAGCCTGTAATTCAGCTGCGGTATTTGCAAGAACGACCGTCGCATGAGAGATGTCTTCCATCGTTGCGCTTTGTTCCTCTGTTAGTGCAGCAACGTTTTGGGTATTTGCTGAAGATTGCTCCGCTATGTTAACAATTTCCTCCGAAGCCACGACAATGTTGTTAGCGCTTGCATTTACATGCTCAACGGTTGTTGATACTTCTGTCGATTGTGTAGCTATTTCTTCAATCATCTTGGCGATCTCATTGAATGCTTGTCCAGTTTGGTTAATTAATGAAAGGCCGTTCGTAACATCTGTCTTTCCTTCAATCATAGATTGCACTGCTTTATCTGCTTCGAATTGAATTTCTTCAATAAGCTTTCGAATGTCTTCTGTCGCACTACCAGATTGTTCAGCTAACTTTCTAACCTCATCTGCTACAACAGCAAATCCTTTCCCATGCTCACCAGCCCTTGCTGCTTCTATGGCTGCATTTAATGCTAATAAATTTGTTTGTTCAGCTATTTCGGTTATGAGTGTAACAATCTTGCCAATCGCTTTTGATTTTTCGCCGAATTTGTTAACAATCTCTGAAGCGAAAGCTGCTTGCTGCTGAATTTGAGTCATTTGTGCTGCCGTTTTTGTGACCGCTTCAGTTCCTAAGTTTGCTTGTTTGTTTGTCGTTTCTGTTAACCTCGCTACAGACTGGATAGATGAAGCAACTTGGTTAATGCCTGATGAAATATCTGACATAAATTGTGATGTAGAGGCTGTTTTTGAGAGTTGATTGTCTGTTCCAGACGCGACGCCTTGAAGAGCGAGAGCGATTTGCTCAGTTGCTCTGTTGTTCATTTCGGTGCTTGAAGACAGTTCCTGTGAACGTTCTGATACTTGAATCGATACATCATAGACTTTTGTAATAAGCTGGTGCCATTCGTCACTCATTTCGTTTATTGATATCGCAATTGGCTTTAAGCTTCCGGTTCTGTTTTCATCTAGACGAGATGTTAAGTCACCTTCTGCAAGTCGATTCGTATGTTTAATGATCATGGTCATTGGACGGAAAAACTTTTGGTAATTTAAAAAGCTAATAAGTGAACCGATGATTGCACCTCCAATGATAACACCAATCACATTAGTAACAAATGAGGTTCGTTCTAAGCCAATTATGGTACTTAATGATATACCTAATATAGAACTACCGATTGCAGCAAATAAAATTGTCCGAATTAAGTATCTTGTAAGTGAAACAGGACTTGACATATGCTGTTCTCCTCTCAAAATATTTATATTTTTACATATTATACTAATATCTTCTTGTTTTGTCATGAACTGATTGAGCTAACTAATAGATAAAGAAGGAGAGAGTCGTATGCGCGTTGATATTCTTTGCATGAAAAACACCCATTTATTAATAGCAAGAAGGGCGTTTTCTATATAAGTATAAGGCTTCTTTTATCAATTTTCGCAGGAATGGGTCGTTTCATCGAAAGAGGTGAACACAAATAAGCTAATATTCGTGGCATCTTTTCTACCTAAACAATTAATGAGCACTCATAAAACTCGTCAAATTGTCCATTTTTAATAAAAATAGCAACAAAGTATACGAAAAGAGCCTTTATCAAAGCTTGATTTGCATTGTGTGAATGAGATCTTCAAAGCCAAACTCCTCATAAAGATTTTTGGCGGGATTTTTAGCAAAAACATTTAGTTGAACGTATTTATAACCATGTTGCTTACATTTATTTAAGCCAGCTTTTAATAATTTATTTCCGATCCCTTTTTTGCGATGTTCTTCAAGCACATATAAGTCTGCAATATAGCCGATATACGTATTTTTAATAGAATCTATCGTCCCTGTAACAAGAACCCAGCCTAATAGTTTATGGTCCTCCTTTGCAACTAAATAATAGCCATTACTTAGGGCCATTTTGATGCCATTCACTGCATGCTGTTCATGCCCTTTAGCGTAGCCCATCGTGCTTTCGACAGCTACTTTCTTAGCATGCCGAAATATTGTTTGCACATCACTATTTGACGCTTTCACTATTTTCATTTTGACTCTCCTCGCACCTTAAGTTATTTACTGTATATTCACCGTAAATTTGAAAGTGCATGTCACGGTACTAAAAACGCCAGAAATCATACTAGTATAAGAATGGTATTTTTTGTGAATGTACTGGTTATTATTTGAATTTGAAAGAGTAATAGTATATAAAGATAGAAAGGGTTAAGGGATATTGTGGTTATCACCACTAAAATGTCAGCAAGATAAGATAGGGTTTAGTTTATGAAGCTGTTATCCTTCCACTGAAGAATGGGTGGCACGAATACTAGCTGTATACGTATTCTAACCTTCATTCGAAAGTAACAATTACCCTTAATGAATGAGTGCAGTTAGTGAAGCTTTCCTGCGATTGTCATCGCAATTAACATTGGATAACTCGAAAGCTAATTGTATTCCACTATATTTTTTAGCAAGGGGTATTTTCATAAACTTTGTTGCCATAGTTCCTCTTTTCGTAAACTTTGTTACTAGTTATCAAATTAGTACCATAAAAAGTGATTTTATATGTTAGCCATCTTGGTAAAGAAGAAAAGATGCCACGAATGTTAGATATATACGTACTTATACCTTAGAACGAAAAGCAATAATCAATGCGTAAACAGCCATTAATAATAAAGTTGTCAGTTTTACTAAACAGTCAGCGTTTTAAAGAAGCAGGTGTCTTCCCTTCTAGTTGTTGAATACACTAGAAAGAAAAGGCTTCACATTGGCTTGAAATCCGTAGCGATCTGTTCTGTTAACTGTAATCAATGCTAAATAATGAATTGAAAATAAGACTTATGGAAGGTGTATTATGTTAAAAACAGAAGGAATAAAACCGATCATTTCTACACAACAATTTCTCGACATTTTAAAGTATGCACACCAACAAGGCAATGGCTCTGAAACGATAACGGCAAAAGAATTAGTAAGTAAATTATCAGCAAAAATAGCAGGAGAAGGAGTAAAATAAGCTAACTGAAACAAATTGTTAAACTGTCAAGAACACGCTGACGGTGTCATATGATCTAGTGAAATGAGTATAATGAAAAAAAGATATAAATTTTTAATATTTTGGCTATAAATAGTAGTTGAATAACTGTTAAAAAAGGATGGAATAGGTCAGGGTGAGGTAGTTCAATGAGCTTTGGTAAGGGCAACTGCAAATAGCAAAGGTGGATGGTGGAAATCCCACGTATGTATAGGGTCAGCGCTTCCTTTGTCAGTTGTTTCCCACACTTGATACCAACCTTTTTAAGGATATGCATATAGAAGGGGATTATAAATGAAACAAAAAGCTGTACTTATACTCATTTGGCTGTCTGTTATTAGTTGTGCGGCCGTCATTTTTTACTTTTCATCACAACCATATTCACAGCAAGACTTAAGACCACAACTAGCAAAATATATCGACAAGCAATGGATTATCGATTATTTTTCTCATATACAATTTACTTATAGTGGATCGGAAATCAGTGTGGCAAGTAAGGGACCTTATTCATTTCTTGAGTTTTTCATCCGTAAAGGTGCTCACTTCTTTATTTATTTTTTATTAGGCTTTTTAACACTCAATGCTCTAGCGATGATTTTCCGAAATAAATGGAAATGCATGATCTATGCGATGTCATTTATCATTATTTATGCTGCTAGCGATGAAATTCATCAAATGTTTACGGGCAGTCGTTCCCCGCTTATAGCCGATGTCCTTTTAGATAGCTTTGGTGGTTTAGTGGGAATCGTAACAGCTGCAATAATTTTCAGAAAATCTGTGAAAATAACTGGATTCTATGTCTTCAAGAAATAAAGTTCAGCTCCAAGTTTTTAGATGATGTACATATGGAAAGTAGCAAACGATTCTTCACTCGAATGAATCGTTTTAATGATGCCATTAATTGAAAAAGTCATATAAACACAGTACTAATATGTATATGTGGTGATATTAATTGTCTTTGCCTTATACTTTTTTCGTTAACTTGATTGCTGAAATGAGATGATATGTGATTCATACAATTTTATATCACAAAAGATGCCACGAATTTTAGTTGTGAACGTGAGTATTTCTTAGTAAGAAAAACAGCCTTACTTTATATAAAGTAAGGTAGGAGATAGGGATATGTGCGAACATTCGATAATTTGTCTACGTGTTACTATGATTTAAAGCCTAGAGCTGAAGGTTGTTTTACTATGCACCACATGTTTGCTAAATAGATATTTTATCTACCTGAATGTGCTGTGAATTACATCTACCTAGCGTTTTTCCTTCCTATCATGCTTTACTTCTTTAGTTTCTTCTCCACTAATTGTAACAGTTGCTGCCACTGCTCAGCTTTCCCCTCGTGTTTTGGGTTTACTGTAGTTTTCTTTCGTCCTCTCGTTCGTTTAGGCTTTTCCAAATCTTCCTACCTCCTTGATCGATGTTTTAGTTCGCTATGAGATGGGTCCCCCATACCTAAGTAGGGGGGAGGTATTTATCAAGAGTAGCTAATTGGCAAACTGGTTGCCTCTATATCTACAACAGCTCATTAGGTGAAACCTGCTCTAGAGTTTAATATGGACTTTATAGCTTGTTAACAAATATAAGATGAAACGTATTCAGTTCACCAACTTACAGCAACAAGTTTTGCAGCTCCTCTGTAGATAGTTCTGTAATCCATGCTTCAGTTTGAATAATTTGATCGTTTAGCGCTTGCTTTTGCTCAAGCATTTGATCAATTTTTTCTTCAAGCGTACCAGTCGAGATAAATTTATGGACGTGCACGAAACGTTTTTGCCCAATTCGGTGTGCTCGATCAGTTGCCTGATTTTCTACTGCAGGATTCCACCAACGGTCAAAATGAATGACGTGATTAGCAGCGGTTAAGTTTAAGCCGGTTCCACCAGCTTTTAATGATAAAATCATGATGTTTACTTCTTTATTTTGAAAGCGTGTGATCATTTGATCACGCTTTGTTTTAGCTAAGCTACCATTCAGGAATAATATTTCTTCACCGAGCTCATCTTCTAACAATTTTTTGATCATATTACCCATACCAATATATTGTGTGAAAATGAGACAGCTTTCATCACTTTCACGAATATTGTCGATAAGCTCTCGTAGCTTACCAAGCTTTGTAGATCGATTCAATACATCAAGCGGTTGCTCTTCTTTTAAATAGAGAGCAGGGTGATTACATAGTTGCTTCAATTTACTGAGCATCGTTAGAATTAAGCCTTTGCGTTTGATCCCTGTTTCTTGCTCAATCTTTGTAAGCGTGTCTTGAACAAGCTGTTCATATAATGATGCTTGCTCCACAGTAAGCGGGCAATATTCCTTCTGTTCCTGTTTATCAGGTAAATTCAATGCTACTTCTTGATCGGTTTTTGTGCGACGTAATAAGAAGGGCCGAGTTAATTTTTGTAGCTTTTTAATGTGTTGCTCAGATCGGTCTTTTTCAATCGGGTTCACATAGTCTTTGTGGAACTTACCTAGGCTTCCTAAATAACCTGGGTTACTAAAATCAAATATTGACCATAATTCCGAAAGTCGATTTTCCATCGGTGTACCTGTTAACGCAATATGGTGTTCACCTACTAATTGGCGTATCGCTTTAGACTGTTTTGTGTCCGCATTTTTAATATTTTGTGCTTCATCGATGCAAATCGTTCCCCACTGTATGCTTGAAAGATCTTCAAAATCAAGGTGTGACAGTCCATATGAAGTGATTACTACATCGGCATTGTGAACAGTGGACTCAAATATATCACCTTTTGCACGGTAAGAACCATAATGCAAATGAATACGTAACGAAGGTGCAAACTTTTCAAGTTCTTTTTGCCAGTTACCTAAAACGGAAGTTGGACAAATTAATAGAGATGGCTTATGTTTTTTTCCTTCCTCTTTAACCTTTAACAAATAAGCAATCATTTGAATCGTTTTGCCAAGGCCCATATCATCAGCTAAACATGCACCAAAACCAAATTTACGTAAAAATAACAGCCAGTCAACACCTTGTTGCTGATAAGGACGCAGCTCACCACAAAATGTAGCTGGGATTGTTGCTGAAGGAATCTCTTGAACTTCATTTAGCTGCTTTAACATGTTTTTTAAATGGCGATTCAATTCAATTTGGATCATTGCAAATGGTCTGTCATCCGCAGGGGATTGACCATCTGTTAACTCATCTCGTAATAGCTCTTGTTCAAGAATGTCTCGAAAATGCAAGCCTTCTTTGTTTGCTTTCTCAAGAACGCTTTGTACTCTTCTAATAAATTCTGGGTCAAGCTTCACCCATTTTCCCCGTATGTTGACAAGGCGTCGTTTCTGGTCGACGAGTGTCAAAAATTCGTCTTCCGATAAATCGATACCATTTGTCGAAAATCGCCAATCGAAATCTATTAGCTGTGTTAAGCCGACAAAAGATTTTCTACCGTTGGATGATGTCGATTTAACCTTCGCTTTCATAGAGAGGTTCGTATCCTTTAATGCTTGCCACCATGATGGCAGCAAAATTTCAACACCTGCTGAGAGCAATGTTTCACTTGCCTCGGTTAAAAATTCCCATGCATGCTGTTCTGTTAACTTTGCCAGTATACCTCTATCTGTTTGTAGCCAAGGAATAAGTTTTCCCCACAATGTTTGTTCTCTTTCAATGCGATCAATAAATGGCTTCCATTTGGTTGGCAGTTGATCTTCATTCAAAATCATTAGCTCGTCTTTATTGTCCTTTGAGCGTAAAAACGTTTCTAACAGCCAAATTCCATCATCCTGCTCAGGTTCATCAAGTCGCAATCCAACAGTAAAGGGCGTTGTATCTAGTTTCCAACCGATCTTTTCTAACCAATCATCTTCACTAAAGACGATCGTCTGAGGGTGTTTTTGATCATGCTTCGGGTCTATCTCACTAGACTGGAGGCGTTGATGTTCATCATGTGCGTTGAGGCTAATGAGTGGGAATGTTTGTTCAATGTCATTCCATACATTTTTTAGTTCATCATCGGATTGGAGCCAATTTGCTAAAGCACTAGAGAACCATGCTATAGCAATACTTTCGTGCTCTTCATTATGATTAACAGCTTCCTTGATCTCTGAAAGCCAAACGTCAGTTAATTTCCACCTGAATCGTTGGTGAAGTTTCCAACTATGATAGTCTGGTAAAAAGTCTGTACTCGTAAGGGCTTCTTTTAGCAGAGGTGCAATTTTCCTATATAGCTGGCTTTCCTCACTCCAGTCAACATGTATAAATGAGTTATGAACATCCTTAGCAAAAAAGTCGAGTGCTTCCCAAGGAGAAAGAATGACTCCCTTCACACCTTTTACGGTTTGCATTTTAAGAAATGATCCATAAAAAGAGGCTTCATGCCAGAGAAATAGCTTCTCATAATCGTTGTCCTCAACGACGGAACGATCGTATATAAAAAACTGATCTTCAACTATTAACGTGTCGATGTGCAACGCTAATGTACTATTCATGAAGCAACTTTCCTTTCCTTAACTCTTCCTGAAAGGCACGCAGTCTTTTATGGGACGTGGCGAGCTTGTTTATATATATATTCCAATCATTTTCTCGCTTTAGCTTACGATAATGTGCGCGCAGCTTTTTTAAAAATTTAATAGCTTGCTTATAGCTTTGACGATTTTTTAGCTTCACCATTTTCATGATGGAATAGTGATAGTAGGGGAGTAGCACTTCGCGATCCTTTTCCTCAATTTCCTTTAACGTATATCTGTCATGCTCATCAACAGCGAAACCTACTAAAATTTGTAGATCAACCCATTTTTTATATTGTTCATGTGTATACAAATAATCATCAAATTCATAATAGCTATAAGGTAACAGCTTTTCCATCGCTTCGACATATACATCGTCTTTATTAGACTCTGAACTGTAGTCAGCAAGTAAATGTAATATTTTTCTTGTCATCGTTCGACTTTGGTCATAGGAGTGGGAAGACGATATATACTCATCTAGCTTCGTTAACATATCGTAAACCCAGGGATCCATTCTTGCCCATGCTTTTTTGTCGGCTAACTGTATGAGCCATGTAAAGCTGTACGGTAAGGCAGTAGGGTCATCAAGCTGTGAATATAAGCTAATTGCATCCTCATCGTTTTTATCTAAAAATGCCATATGTGCAAGGGCTATCACATATAAATCAGCTTTCTTATCCTCATTTTCTCGCTCGTCTAGTCGTGTTTGTAGCCATGCTCTTTCTAAGTCAACCCATTGTTTTTTTTGTAATAGCTTAGACCAAATGACGCGATAAACAGTCATTCGATCATACTTAAATTGATTTATTGGAATAAAGAGCGTATGAAGCCTTTCAATACTCTCTTGTAATAAAGAATCAAAAATAAATGGTAAAGTAACGTTACCAAGTAGTTCAGCTTGTTCTATGATGTCATCTACGAGGTGGTGTATATATGGAGTAACATAGTTATCCATGCCATAACTTGACATGCTTATGTCAGTTAAATGTTCGTTCATCTTTGCCATGGTTGTTAAGCCGGCATGCATGGTAAATAAGCGCTTTAATTCTAGTTGAGTCGGTGCTTCGCCTTTTAAGTTAGCGTAATAGCGATGATAAAGGCTAGCAAAAAAATAATTGTCGTCATGTGAACGCTGCTGTAAAAAAGAAGTATATTCTTTTTCAAAAAAATCCATCCAACTAGCGATAGATTTTTCTTCATATTTCGCAATGACCTTCTTGGTACCTAGCGTACTTAAAGCTATATTTTCGACAATCTTTGTTCTACTTCTCTTCCATTCCTCTAAGAAGTTACCTACGCGATCGACTGCAGCATAAACCGAAAAAAAGACAGCAAGCTGGTGTCTACAAAAATGTTCTGCTGTACAAGTGCATTCACTGAATTGAATAAAATCCAAATCAAGGCTGACATCAAATGGTGTGACATCTTGCACTCGCGCTCTGACTACGTCTTCTTCAACGTTGACGTTATATACGTTTCCTTGGCGATAAAGAAGAAGACCTTTATTCGCTAATATTCTGTCCTTCTCGTTGTCCGGGGCAAGTAATTCTTTAATTTTTTCTGCGCAATTGACAACTTGCTCCTTAGAAAGCACATCTTGAAGCATACAAACCCTCCATTATGACAAATTCACACCGAAAAATACCATATCTTATCATTGTAAACCACCTCATACAGCACTGTCGACCCACTTTTGGTAAAACAAAGGAATAACCTCTAGCACTTAACGGGATGGGAAACTGTCGAAATAGTCTCATGGTAATAGAAGTTAACAACAAAATTCAATATTGAAGAACCTTTCAACAATCCGTGCATGAACTTTGTTTGCGATTGCTATTAAATTGTATCAACTAGGGGTGTGTTATACGATTGTAATTTTTTTTAGAAGAAAAGTGATGATGCACCTCATTTTATAGGTACATATATTTATGTGTTAGCAACAACAGTTTTATTGAACGCTTTAAAACAAGGTCTACTTAACAAAGAAATCCACTCATTGCCGATGATTATCCATTGATAATGAGTGGGTTTGTCTTTCATAAGCTTCAATTGGTAGGAAAGGCTGTTTGTGTTAAATCTGCTAAGGGAAGCTGAACTCATTCCCAATCCAATGAACTAACACGCTTAAGCGATCCAGCGTAATGACTAGGGTACCTTTTTTACAAGGACTTATGGTGTGTATTCACTATTCAATTATGCTACCATTCATGCTTTGCTAAAAATGGAAGGTCTCTATTACATGCCCTATTTTATATCAATAATTTGAAATTGTTCCTCTTGATCAACAATTTCTTCAGCTTGTTCACTTTCAGTATTTTGTTCAGGATTTTCTTCAGGATTTGATTCTTCAATCTGTTCATCATCACTCGATTCTTCTTCAGAGGATTCATCTGTCGTATTATTCGCATGTGAGCTCGTTGTTTCAGTATCACTGCTCTCGGCTTTATCATCCTGAGGTTTTTCTTGCAAAATAATTGGCCAAATGACTAGATTAATTAACACTAAAAAACAAACAAAAAAGCTTATTAAGGATTTTTTTAACATATTCACATCTCCAAAAATATAGTTGCTAATAAAGAAGGTTGTCGTTTATAAAGGTTTGTATGGTGTTTATATCCCTCCAACACCATTCTTCTTATAAGACGATACATATTTTCAAACGAAGTGGCTCCTTACACAGTATAGGAGCCACATTTTCAGAATAGGGTACGGTGAAAGCTTATCTCACTTCATGTTTTATGTTTTCAAGCACCTTGCCATTTTGGTCGAGCGCTTTAAAATTCAGCTTATCTCCTGGCATAATATCTACTATTCCAAGATTAAATGTATTATTACCAACGTATTGCATCGTTATGTTATCCATAAGTACTGATTGTACATTTGAGCTTGTTGTCACTGTTACATCTGCAAACATATCATATTTTTCAACTTGAATAGTCATTTTTGCTTGTTCCTGACTATCAGCTGTACTTGTATCTTGCACATCATTTTTAACTGCTATAGGCGAGCCGCCCGTAGCAACTTGATCTGATAAAGAAAATGGCATGATTACGCTTTTCTTGAGTGGATCCATATTGACTGATCGAACAGACTTATCAATGTATAACCAATATTTTGTATCGGTTTTGTATTGCTCAAGTGGAGTAATCATAATTGTTTTTCCATTTGAGCTAACTTGTAAATCAGTTTTCAAACGCTTATTTTGGTTATCAATAATATATACTCTATCATACGCAACACTTTTAGTTCTTACCTGTTCATTAAATGATATCTCCCACCGCTTGAGAGGGTCATTTATATTGCTTTCTTCCCATAACTCTGGGTCAGAAGCTTGGAGCGGATCATTTGGAAAAGAAATAGCTAATGCTAAGATGACGAACAACGTAACGAAAAAAACGACAATTTTATTATTCATTATTTATCAACCTGTACCCTTATATCATTCATATTATGTTCATTCAAATAAGTATTAAATAGCTTAGGATCTGCCATGAGCTCAGCTAACGAGTTACTTTCGCCAGCTGTTTTATATTTATAATTTTCTATTACATTTGTAATAAGTTGATCTTCAGAAACTACTTTGACAAATTTCTTATCTTTAATCTCAAGATTTTTATCAAGAACAGTCACTTTTACATCAAAATTTACAGGTAGATTACCGAAACCAATATTATATTCTTGTCTATTACTACTATATTCATATCTTTTGGCGTACTTTGTCGCAACCCTCGTATTCTCTTCGTAGATTTCAACTTTTACTTTTTCAACATCTTTACTATTTACGAAAATATCGATACTCGTTAAAGTATCAGTTACATCAGTAGTAACTTGATCTTTAAAAGCACCTTGTTTTTTATGGTTTACAGCAATTTTATCAACATACCTCTCGGGAGCTGTGACTATTAATTGACGTGGTGAATAGTTTGCAAAAAGCTTCGAAATTTCTCCGCTTTCAACAGCCATAACTTCATAAAAAGTCATATAATTCGTTTTAAAGTCGTGTGTGATTTTGCGAGAATATAAGCCATTCGATAATTCAATAGAGTATGATTCAATCTCAAGCTTATAATCTTTATTAAAAAGTAGCTTATTTTCAGGAATGACTGTTAATACTTCATCAGAGACCTTAACTTGCTTAATCTTTTCCTCTTTATAATTATTGTTTGAGAGCTTTCTAAGTAATTTAATTTTATTTATATCGTATTCTAATATATCTTCGTTGAATTCAAAATAAATATCAGTGCCTAATGGAACATGTTGGTCATTATCCTCTGGCTTAGATTCAACTAAATTTGGGTATGTAACCGCTGAAGCTGAATTCGTAATAAATGGTAAAACTAATAATATTGAGATAATAAAAATCATATACTTTTTAAACATGTGAAAACTCCCTCCAATAAAGGCTTAGTATACCTATCATATATAAATGAATAAATGTTATATAAATAAAAATTCTTCTTTTTATATATCGTACACCAATTTCAATTATTTAGGATTTTAGCGAATAAATACAGTATTGTTACAATTTCATTATCAATTCTTATCAAACTATCATCATTTGACATTTTTCGATATAATATAGATTAACTAACGTTTTACTGAAATTGTAAAGGAGATATTTTTGTCATGACTAAAAAGCTTTGTATAGTAGGCTTAGGATATATAGGATTACCGACCGCAGTAATGTTTGCTAATCATGGTATGCGTGTCCATGGAGTAGATATTAATGCAACAGCAGTGAAGATGATACAAAATAAGCAGTTACATATAGAGGAAGCAGGTCTACAAGAAAGATTAAATATCGCGGTAGATAGCGGGAATTTTACCGCTTCAACGACACCTGAAGAAGCTGAAGTATTTATTATAGCTGTGCCATCACCGATTAATGAAGACAAGACAGCCAATTTAGATTACGTACGAGCAGCAACAGAGGCAATTGTACCTTATGTGAGGAAGGGAAACCTCATCATTTTAGAATCAACAGTTCCACCACGTACAGTTGAAGATGTTATGATCCCTGTATTAAAAGAAGCTAATTTAGATATCGGTACAGAGTTATTTATTTCACATTCACCAGAACGAGTTATTCCAGGAAAAGTATTTGAAGAATTAACGAATAATGACCGGATCGTTGGTGGGATTAACGAAGAATCAAGTCGTTTAACAGTAGAGCTTTATAGGACTTTCGTAAAAGGAAAGATTCACGTGACAGATGCGACGACAGCTGAAATGGTCAAGGTAATTGAGAATACGTACCGTGATGTTAATATCGCTTTTGCGAATGAATTGGCCAAAATTAGTGAAAAATTAAATGTTAATGCTTGGGAAGCAATTAAACTAGCGAATTTCCACCCTCGTGTGAATATCCATTTGCCTGGGCCAGGTGTAGGCGGACATTGTATTGCAGTAGATCCTTGGTTTTTAGCTGAATTAGAGCCGGACCTCGCAAAAATGATTACACTTGCTCGTCAAACAAATGATGGTATGCCAGAGCATACTGCAAGAAGGGTAAAAGAAATCCTAGACAATCAAGGGATTAATCATGGACGTGTCGCGGTGTTTGGTCTTGCCTTCAAAGGCAACATAGATGATATGCGTGAAAGTCCATCGCTTGATGTCATTCATCATTTACGCGAGCTAGGGCTTGATTGTTCAGCTTATGATCCGCATATTAAGGAAAATAATTTGGATATCCAAACTCAAAGCATTGAAGAAGCAGTTGATCATGCAGATATCATTGTCATATTGACAGATCATAATGAATTTAAGGTCATGGATCCAGAATTATTCGCTAATCGATTACGGACGAAAATCGTGTTTGATACGAAAAACTGTATTCAAGCAGAGAAATGGAAGGATCATGATTTTGACGTCCTTCGTTTAGGCGACTCGAAAAACTAACGAGAAAAGTGAGCAAGGGTGGTCCTTACTAACGTAAAGATTTAATATAAAGTATGTTAAAATTAAAGAGACAATTGGGTCATGAACATCCTGTAAAAGGTGATGAAAGAGAATATGAAGGAAACAATATTAGGTATAGATGTATGCACACATTCGTATGATGAACTAATTGATGAATTATTAAATAATATGAAGGAAAATAAAAAATCATTTCTTGTGGCAATCAATCCTGAGAAGGTAATGAAAGCCCAAAATGATGCTACATTGCGCAAATTATTAAATAGTGCCACGTATCAGATTCCTGATGGTATAGGAGTCGTTCTCGCATCAAAAATGAGAAGAGGCAAAATAAAGAGTAGAGTGACAGGTATTGATACAATGCTTAAGCTTTGCGAGGCAGCCGCTAATAACAAAAAAAGAGTGTTTTTATATGGAGCAAAGCCTGGGGTCGCTGATCAGGCAAAGGCAAGGCTTGAGGATAAATATCCGGGAATACAAATTGTCGGTTCTTTACATGGATATGAGAAGGATGAGCAGGTGGTTTTTGATACAATTAATCATGCTAAGCCTGATATTATTTTTGTCGCCTTAGGTAGTCCTTCTCAAGAAAACTGGATCATAAAACATATGGATAAGCTGCATCCTACTGTGTATCAAGGTGTAGGTGGATCTTATGATGTTATTTCTGGAAATTTAAAGCGTGCGCCAGAGTCATTTCAAAGGCTTGGTTTAGAATGGCTATATCGGCTAATAAAGGAGCCGTGGCGTTTTAAAAGGCAATTAATCTTACCTAAATTTCTAATAAAAGCGATGAAAAGGTAACAATTTTTCATTTTGCATTCTTTTATCATATGAAAGTAGATTTTTTTAAAAAAAGGTATAAACTAACGGCAAAAATCATTTGTTATTAAGGCTTTTCAATGGTAATATATACTTGTAGGATCTATTTATATCCTTTTTGCTTTTGAGAATATAATATCTCGGTTGGTAGCCCAGTGAGAAAAGCGCCTATCCTAGGATAGGCGTTTTTCTTTTGGGCTGTTTTTTTGCATAGATTCCAAAATAACTTAACACGAAAATAACTAGATTTAGTGCACCTTTTCTTCTATAAAACGATGAATGCGGAGTAAAACGATATCTTTATCTTCTAGTATAGGAACGATAGACACAAAGTTAACTACTAGAGCCTTCTTTTTTCTGCTTAGACTGTTTTTCGTTCGACGAAATAATTGCGTTTACAACTAGCGCTCATGGCATCATTTCTTCTTTTAAATGAAGTAAAATTACATCTTATCTTCAAATAGGGATAATCGCAACAAAGTTACGAAAGGAGCCAGTATTAGTTAGTGTAGGTGAAAACACCATTCATTGTTGCATGAACAAATGAGTGCATGAAAAAAGAGGAACGATTGACCGTCCTCTTTAAACTAAGCTGTTTTCGAATTCATTGTTGCTTTCCGTAATTAGAGTTCATTACGATTATACCTAACGTTCGGGCATCTTTTCTTCAGTAAAACGAAGAGTAACATATAAAACCACGCAACATTGTTTACGAAAAGAGCCTTAGACTATAAATGATGATTTAAGATAACATATTAAATCATAATGTTATTTTTGGTTAGCTTTTTCGTTTTGTTGAGGGTATGCCTTCCAAGATTGTAAATCTATTTGTTCTTTCAATAGTAAAGATGGTGGAAAAATAAACGTCCATGGTTTGCTCGTATTTGCTTTTACTTGAAGTGAATTTAACGTAAATCCACCTTTAGCAATAACTTCACCTGTAGCATCCTCGACAATTAGCGGCAGCTTCTCTAGGTTAATATGATTTGGACTGCCGTTTCGAATGAGCATCGTTACGTGCAGGCTACCGTCCTGTGCTTGTTTAGCTTGTAGAGACATGAAGTTAACTTCTCCTGGCTTTGGTGCTGGTGTTTCTTGAACAAGCTTAGCAAGCATCTTCTTATCTTGGTCTGCTAGGCTCTTTTCCCAGCTTTCCTCTAGGTCAAGTGCATGAGGTTTTTTTATTTCAAAGGCTAGTCTCCAGCCCGTACTTGGTAGCTCAGAGGCAATAACATGCTGCTCCTCAAAGTGAAACTCCCAAGGACGACTACTTCTAGCAGGAAGGTTGCCAAGCCCTTTTAAATTAAATACTTTTCTAGCAAGCCTTTCGCCATCAGGGCCAATGAGTAAAAGTGCCGTTTCATTAAAATGAATAGATTTGTTTAGACTGTTGCGCACAAATGCAGAAACAACATAACCATCCTCTACATTTTTTAGTTCAATTCCTGATAAGGAAACCTGGTTCTCTTTTAATGGAGACAACTCATTATTTAAAAACTGGTAATAGTATTTTTCTTCCACACCGACAGTTGATGATGGGTGAAAGCTCAGCTCTGTTTTCACTTCGACATTTGAATGAGGTTGTTCGTCAGTTCCGAGCACTTCATTTGCACTTACTGTACTGTCTTCTCCTTGTTTTTGTATATTTTTATCTTTTTTCTTGAAAAATGGTAACATCTACAAAACTCCCTTCACTTTTTCACAGGAATTTGGTGGGAGATCCCACCAAATACTTTAATGCTTTAAAATGTCAGGGGCGAGTCCCCCGAATTGATTGCTTACGTCGCGTTCGATTTTTTCGTACATGATCGTAAATAGTTCAAGTCCTTCACGCTGGTATTGGCGCATTGGGTCCTCTTGGCTGTAGTGTCGAAGTCCTATTCCTTCTTTTAAACGTTCCATTGTGTCTATATGCTGTAGCCAATGGTGGTCTGTAAGAGATAGTAATGCTCGTTGTATGACAAACTGTAGCTTCTCACTTTCTTTTTGATTCTCAAGCAAATCAAGGAATGTAGCAAGAGCTTCATTAACAACTTCCTTGACATCGTTAATATCAGCAACATCATTTGAGAATGAAACAGCATTTTCACCGAACACGGCATTTAGCTTCATTTCTAATGTTGATAAATCCCACTCTTCAGGTAATTGTTCTTCCTTGCAAATGCTTTCGGTTTCATGATGCACATGGGATGAGATCATTGGAATAGCAAGTGATATGGCGTCGTTCGTCTTTAATATGTTATCTCTTAAATCATAGATTGTATTTCGTTGCTCGTTCATAATGTTATCAAGCTTCAAGTGATATTCACGGATAGAGAAATTACTACCTTCGCAAATACGTTGAACACGTTCAACAAATTCGTCAGCTTTTTTATTGTTAATCAAGCCATTGTCATCAGCTTTAACAGCTTTTTGTAGTTTCTCCAGCTCTTCTTTGGCAAAGCGGGTGAACATTTCATCCTCTAATGAGATATAGAACTGTGAACAACCTGGATCACCTTGACGTCCAGATCGACCCTTTAGCTGATTATCAACTCGGCGAGCTTCATGCTTTTCAGTACCGATGACAAATAACCCACCAAGCTCTAAAACACCTTCACCGAGCATAATATCTGTTCCACGACCAGCCATGTTTGTAGCGATAGTAATGTGATTTTTTTGCCCAGCTAATGAAATAAGCTCAATTTCTTGCTCAATGCTTTTGGCATTTAGTAGTTGAAATTGCAAACCTTCCTTTGTTAAATATTCAGCAACCTGTTCTGATTGTAAAATCGAAGTCGTTCCTACTAACACGGGTTGTCCCGTCTTATGAATCCGATTTACCTCTTTTGCGACAGCGGTATATTTATCGTCAATCGTTGCAAAGATTTTATCTGATAAATCAGTTCGTTTGATCGGCTTATTAGTTGGAATTTGCCTAACGTCCATGCCATACAATTCTTGAAATTCTTTCTCCTCGGTTTTCGCAGTACCTGTCATACCAGATAATGTAGGATATAATCTGAAGTAATTTTGAATTGTAATCGATGCCTGTGTTTTGTTTTCTTCAGTAATTTCTAAGCCTTCTTTCGCTTCAATAGCCTGATGAAGACCGTTACTTAAGCTACGCCCTTCCATTGGACGACCGGTAAACATATCAACTAACAAAATCTTGCCTTCTTTTACAATGTAATCAACATCACGTTTAAACATGACATTTGCACGTAATGATTGAATCATATAGTGATATAATGTTTGGTGCTCGAGGTCGTATAGGTTTGGAATGCCAAAGCCTTTTTCTATTTTCTCAATCCCTCGTTCGGTTAAATTCGTCGTTTTTGTTTCATCATCATATATAAAATCCTCATCAAGAACGAACGTTTTTACAATGCGTGCACATAAGTAGCTTAGTTCAGAGCTAATGCCAGTTTTACCCGCAATAATAAGTGGTGTTTTCGCTTCGTCGATTAATACGCTATCTATTTCATCAATGATGGCAAAATGATATGGGCGTTGCACACGTTGGCTTATATCAAAAACCATATTGTCTCGTAGGTGATCGAATCCGAACTCATTTCCAACACCATAAGTAATATCAGCCTTGTAAGCTGCTACCTTTTGATGAGGCTCCATCATTGGGATATTTAAACCGACAGAAAGACCTAAAAACTCATGAATTTTCCCAATAAGATCGCGGTCTCGCTTCGCTAAGTATTCGTTAACTGTAATGACGTGAACACCATTACCTTCCAACGCACGCAAATAACTTGGCAACGAAGCAACCAACGTTTTCCCTTCTCCTGTTGCCATTTCAGCTATGTTTCCTTCAGTTAATACAAGTCCACCTATGAGCTGTACATCATAATGACGTTGTCCTAGCACACGTTTAGCAGCCTCTCTAACTGTCGCAAACGCTTCGGCTTGAATATCATATATCGTTTTTCCATTGTTAAGCTGTTCTTTAAAATAGGAAGTCTTTTGTTTCAGTTCAGCATCTGATAATGCCTCAAAATCAGCCTCTAGCGCATTTATTTGCTCTACTGACCGATAATATTTTTTGATTTTTTTTTCTTGTGAATCTCCAAGCATTTTTTTAATATAGGTTAACATGGTTTCTCTCCTTAACCTTGTTATATGACTTAGTTTTTTGTTTATAAATTCTCTAAATATCGTCATTGAAAAGAGGTATATTGCTTCATCACTGCCAATATTTCCTCAGATAGAAACAGTATAGCATTGTTTACAATTACTTTCATCTTATGAATCATACCCACTATTAACAATGATTACCTTCTATAGTTAAATAAGCTGACATTTTAGACAAACATTTTCTTTTTTGTTTCTACATTTATATTGTTGTGATATAGTATTTAAGTCTAGTAAAAAATGGATAATAGACTATTTAGTAGATAAATTACTAAAACTATGAAACCTTTGTAGGTTTCAATCGTTAAGTGTTAAGAAGGGTTTTACTAGCTTCATAGTTTCATTTAACATTTACACATCTAAGGAGGAAAAAATTTATGAAAAAATGGCAAAAGTCTGCTCTGTCATTGGGACTAGCTACTTCTTTATTAGCTCCTAGCTTTGCCTCAGCTTCAACAACATTGAATATAGAGCCAGTGGTAAAAGAACAGTTACCATTTCACGCTTTAGATCAATTTAACTTAAAGGAACAAAAAAGCTTACTTGCAATGAATATGAAAGCTGATGCTAATGAGCAAATAAGTGAGGATACGCTAATTATTAAATATAATAAAAAGCTATCTAACACTGTACATAACCGTGCAGGAACGACGCTAAAGCGCTCTATGCCAACACTTGGTTATGATATCGTAACCGTTAAGAAGGGACAAAGCTTGCAAGAGGTGGTAAACTACTATGCTTCTCAAAACAATGTAGTAAATATATCGCCAAGCTATACATATGAAAAGTTGGGTGTAAATGCTGATCCAAAGGCAAAGGATATGTATCATTTATCATTGTTACAAATTGATGAAGCGTTAAGCCTTGCGGGAGATCATGCGGTGACTGTTGCAGTCATTGATACTGGTATCGGCTCGGATCATCCAGAGCTTAAATCGCAAATTTTACCACCTTATAATGCTGTGAATCCTGCAAGTCAAGGTGTTGCAGACTTACACGGTACACATGTTGCGGGTATCGTTAGTGGTGAGGCAAACAACGGCGTAGGTGGCTACGGTATAAATCCAAATGCAAAAATTTTACCGATTGATGTGTTTAATGGAGGATTTGGTGCGTATGACTATTCGATTGCTGAAGGGATACTTTATGCAATTGACAACGAAGCTGATGTCATAAATATGAGTCTAGGTTCACCTTTCCCAAGCCCGATTGTAGATGAAGCAGTACAAAAGGCAATTGATGCTGGCATTGTTATCGTTGCTGCAGCAGGAAATAATGCCACAGACGATTATTTTTATCCAGCAGCACATGATCGTGTAATTAGTGTAGGGGCGACTAACGATAAAAATAACTTAGCGGACTTTTCTAACTTCGGTCCACAGGTTGACATCGTAGCTCCTGGAGAAGGAATTTATAGCTCGATCTTTGATACTCAAAAGAATGCTTCCTCATTTTTAAAAGGTGATGGAACATCAATGGCTTCACCAGTTGTAGCAGGTGTTGTTTCCTTACTATTATCAAAGTACCCTGATCTACAGCCTTACGAAGTGGAAGCGGTTCTTGAGCGTACAGCAACTGATCTTGGAGAAGCTGGCTATGACTTAACCTATGCAAATGGTTTAGTAAATCCTGTTGCTGCACTACAATATGATATTACTCAATTACCAGAGAGAATTCAGTGGGATGATGAAAAGATTTTGAGCGAGGCATCATTAATCACTTTTAGTGAAGATCGTTTTACGACGCAAGGTAAGCTACAATCTCCAGAGGAAAGACATTGGTTAAAAGTAAACCTTGAAGAAGGTCAATCCGTTCAGACGATTTTAGAAGCAGCTGATCATTATGATTACAAATTAGAGCTACGATTTTATCCAGCTACTAAAACGGAAGCAAGTGAAACTATAGAAGTGAATGATGTTGTTGCTGGTGGTTTGGAAGGTAGCTTGTTTACGGCAATAGAGAACGGGATGTTAGCAATTGGTGTTACAGATACGAACGGAAATTATAGCTTGCAAGGAAAATCATCGTATGAGTTAACAGTAAATCGCTATGATGAATTACATGAAGATGGCTTAACGATAGATAACCCTGCATTGATCACATCTTTACCATTTGATAGTGAGCAGCTTGAAATGACACCATTAACGATGTTATCAGTAGATAACAAGGGTGAAAAAGTAAACGATAAAGACTATTTTGCTCTTACAGTTGAAGAGCTACAAGCTGTCAATATTTCATTATCTGAGCTTCCAGGTGTTAATACTTCATTAAATGTATATTTCGCTGAAGACTTAGAGCTTGCTGATGAATACGGCTTATGGCCATTTGCATCAGCTAACACAGGATCTTCTGGTGAAGGAGAATCAGTAACGTTTGAAGCTATGCCTGGTATGGAATACATCATCGAAATTTCTAGTGAACAAACGTTAGATTTCTTTAGTTTACTGTTCCTAGGAATGGACTTGAAGAATGATGTATCAACGTCTGCAGTTCCATATCATTTGCTTGTTGAGAAGGTAGACTTTCCAGTTGATGAAGATAGCTTGTCGTTTGAACCAACTCCAGAAGAAGAGCTTATGTCTGGAGAAATCGATAAATTCGCATACATGACGTCCAAAAAGAATGCAGCGGAAGATCAATTGGATCTATTATTTGAGTCAAGCTGGAGTGAGTTTTCTCCAGAGGAAGTAGAGCTCATTATGGCTACTGCAATCGATTATACGATTGGAGAGCAAGCTGAAGGGTATTTCCAATATAGCGGAGACAGTGATTTTTATACGTTCATGCTCGACCAGGAGCAGGATGCGATACTGCAATTCGATTTAAATAAAATGAATACAATGATACCTACCTTAACAGTATATGAATACAACGAGGAAGAACAAACATTAAATGCTGTGAATCAATCATTTAGCTTTTTAATGGAAATGGAAGAAACACCAACGATCACCATTCCGTTAGAGAAAGACAAGCAATATTATGCGAAGGTTGAAAATGGTAGCTATCAGCCAGCGAAAGAAATGTATGAAATGTCATCAAAAATAGTATACGATGTGCCATTTGATGAAAACGAAAAAAATGATGAACCGCTACAATCGACTATTTTAAAACCAGATGTTTCAGTGAATGGGAGCTTCATTTTTGCTGACGATGTGGACACTTACTATTATAAGCACCGTAGTGAAGAAGAGTTATTTGGCTTATCTGTCAAAGTAAATCAGCTTACAGATCAACAAAAGCTAGAGCTGCCATCAGAAATCAAATCACCATTAATGCTCGGGTTTATGATTGTTGAAGATACAAATGGTAACATGTTTATTGATGGGGATGAAGCGAGAAAATCAATCGTATATGAACCTGATTTTGTGAATGTTGAAGGAGATTTGAACGGCTCATTTAAAGCGCGAGAGGGCATCGGATATTTTGTTGTCGCGATGAATTACGGTTCTATATTCTTCGGGCAAACAGTCAAATCGTATGATATTGCATTAAATACACTTGACAGACAAGATGAAGATGCTGATTCAGTCGTAACTAATAACATCCCTTCAATGCCACTTCAGTTTGTGAAAAATGAAGATGTGTATGAGGCTGTAGGCTATTTAAATGCTGGTGTTGACTTTGGAGATAAAGACTATTATCAATTTGATGTGTCAAATAGCGGGGAGTATGAGGTGTCGTTACAAATACCGTCAAGCATAGATGGAGACTTAACAATTTACAGCAATGAGGGTCATGTTGTGAAGACCTTTGATCATTATGGATCTGGTGATGAGGAAATCGGAACTGTACAATTAACAGAAGGTACGTATTATTTCGAAGTGAAGGATTCAAAACTAAATGCTAGTAATGAACCGTACACATTGCGCGTAAAATCAACAAACTAATCGTTTTAAACTAGGCTGATGCCAAAAGTATTGTTACTTTTGAGCATCAGCTTTTTTTGAGTTTTAACAATATGAGTTAGGACCTTAATGAACTCCCAAAAAAATATAGTAATGCTATTATTTTACTGGTATATTATGTTATAGTATTCATGGGTTAGAAAAATATGGAATTATTATTACGTGGTAGATCTCATTTCGTATTTTTTTATTAAGTATGGGAGATTGAGAGCTTTTCTAGAATTGTGTGCAGCCAGAGGGTTGTAAGTAGTTGAATCGTCTATGATTAATAGAATGAGGAGGAGAAAATGGGTATGAAAAAGTGGAAGAAAACTGCGTTGTCATTAGGTTTGGCATCTTCATTAGTCGTACCAAGCTTTACATCAGCAGCCTTTACACCGACGCCAACCAATGTGAAAGGATTAAAGGAGCAAGAGTTTTATAATGTGCTAGATCGATTGAATTTAACTAACAAAGAACAGCAAGAGCTCGCATTTAAACAACAATTAGAAGCAAATGATCAAGTTAGCGAGGATACGCTCATCATCAAATATAGCACAAAGCTATCTGATAAAGTACATAACCGTGCAGGAACGCTCGTTGAACGATCGTTCCCATCACTTGGCTATGATGTTGTAAAACTTAAAAAGGGCCGTAGCTTACAGGATGCGATGCAATATTATACTTCCCAAAGAGACGTTGTAAACGTATTGCCAAGCTATACGTACGAGCTACTAGGAGGTAAGGGTGATCCGAAAGCGGACAGCATGTATCATTTATCGCTGTTACAAATTGATAAAGTATTAAATCTTGCAGGGGATCATGAAGTAACTGTAGCAGTCATAGATTCAGGAATTGACGTAGACCACCCAGATTTAAAATCCAAAATATTGCCGCCATATAACGCTGGTGATCCTGCGAATCAAGGTATGCCATACCATCATGGTACACACGTTTCAGGAATAATTGGTGCAGAGGCCGACAATGGAAAAGGTGGGCATGGAATCAATCCTAAGGCAACGATTTTACCTATTGACGTGTCCTATCTAACTGACTATGTCATTGCAGAGGGAATTTTGTATGCGATTGAGCAAGAGGCAGATGTCATTAATATGAGCCTCGGAGGATCGATGCCTAGCCCGATTATGGAGGACGCAGTACAAAAAGCACTAGACGCTGGCATTACTGTTGTAGCTGCAGCAGGAAATAGCACATCTGATGCATATCATTACCCAGCGGCGTTTGATGGAGTCATTAGTGTAGGCTCTACAAATAGTGAAAATGAGCTTTCATATTATTCGAATTTTGGACCAGCTGTAGATATTGTAGCACCTGGTGAAGACGTCTATAGTACAGTGTTTGACCTTCAAAAAAATGCATCATCCTATGTAGAAATGAGTGGAACATCGATGGCATCTCCAGTCGTTGCAGGTGTCGTATCACTCTTATTATCTACATACCCAGATTTAACACCAGCTCAGGTTGAATTCATACTTGAACAAACAGCCATTGACCTAGGTGAAGCAGGGTATGATTTAACATTTGCGAATGGGCTAGTTAATCCGGTGGGTGCTTTACAATTCGACATGAATCTTTTACCTGACGTGATAGAGTGGAATGACGAGAGAGTGTTAGCTGAAGGTGCCGATGTATCATTTGTTGAAGAGGCCTATTCAATAGAAGGAAAGCTTAGCTCACCTAACGAAATAGCTTGGCACAAAGTTGAGCTTGAGGAAGGTCAATCAGTCCAAATGATCTTAAACGGTGCTGAGGATTATGACTATAAGCTCGACCTCAGATTTTACGCTGAAGGAACAAAGGAAACTAGTAGCATATTAGAAGTAAATGATATGCTGGCTGGTGGTGCAGAAGGCCGTTTATTCACAGCCGTTGAAAAAGGAACATTAGCCATTGGGGTTACCGATGTGAATGGAAATTATAGCTTGCAAGGGAAATCTTCCTATGAGCTCACGTTAACTCGTCATGATGAGCTTCATGAGGATGGGATTACAAAAAATGAGCCTGTCATCATTACAGAATTACCATTCGATAGTAACGATCTTGATATTGCTCCGTTAACCTTTTTACCTGAAGAAGACAAGAATGGAGAATTAATTTCGGACAAAGACTATTTCACATTCTCAGTAGATGAACCGCAAATTGTAAGTATTTCATTGTCAGAAGTAGTAGGAATAGATTCAGCAATTAATGTTTATTTTGCAGAAGATTTTTATCAAGAGCTTCCGGTAGGTCTTTCAGCTGAAGAGCTTGAATGGTATAAACCGTGGGCAATTGAGAGCATGAATGGAGGACGCATGGGTGAAGGTGAAGTCCTTACGTTTGAAGCGATGCCAGAGATGGAATATGTAATAGAAACATCTAGTGAGCCAGTGGATGATTTCTTTTTCTTCTTCTTTGATCCATTTAATCCATTTTTTGATCCTTCACAAATGATGGGGGAAGAAGACAATATCCCAGCTTCTGCGGATCCGTATCAAGTAACAATGAACACAGTTGAACTACCAGCGGATGAAGATGCAGAGCAAATGGACAGTTATGAAGATGAATTTATTGCAGGTAAAATAAGCAAGCAGGAATATATGCAATTAAAGAAGGATGAAATCGAACAAGATTTAGTGATCATCATAGAGAGTTATTTCGAGGAGTTTTCTGATGAATTTCTTGATAGAATGACTTCTACAGCCATTGAATATACTGTTGGAGATGAAGCAGAAGGATATTTCCAAATGTATGGTGATGAGGATTTTTACACTTTTACGACTGACAAAGATGCTGTATATAAATTTTCATTGAATCAAGATAAATCGATGATGCCAATGGTGACGATTTACGAGTTTGATGAAGAGGAGCATGATCTTATTGCAGTAGGAAGATCAGGATATAGCATTTATACTGGAGAGCCTGAACCGGTATTGACAATTGCTTTACAAAAAGAGAAGAGCTACTTCTTAAAAGTAGAAAATAGAATGTACCGAATTTCAGAGGTACCGTACGAGTTAACATCTACTATACTTGCTGATGCACCACACGAAAAAAATGAACAAAATGATCGACCTCTTCAGGCGACGATTATAAAGCCGAACCAACCTGAAACTGGGTATTTTGTATTTAATAATGATATTGATATGTATTATTATAAACATCGCAGTGCGGATGAGATTCTTGGATTTGGTCTAAAGACAAATGAGCTAACTGCTGAGCAAGAGGAAGCTATGCCGAACGAATTGAAAAATCCGTTAATGATGTCCGCACAAATCGTTGAAGACACGAATGGAAATATGATCATTGACGATGATGAAGCAAGTAAATCATTAAACTATTATTCGTTTTTCTTAGAAGATACGAATATATCAGGTTCGTTTAAAGCGAAAGAAAACGTTGGGTATTTTGTGTTAACTGCATCTACTGCATTTTTAGGCATATCGCTTAAATCTTATGATGTATCCATTCAAACACTGGGTAGTCAGGATGAAGATGCTGCCACAGTCGTTACGAATAACATCCCGTCAAAGCCACTTCATTTCGTGAAAAACGAAGCAACATATGAGGCAGTCGGATATTTAAATTCAGGTGTTGATTTTGGGGATAAGGACTATTATGACTTTATTGTCGAGCAAGACGGTACATTTGATGTAACACTAGATAGTCCAGGAGGGTTAGATGGTGTTGTAACGATCTACAATAGTCACGGTGTAGGTGTACTAGAAATGGATAGCTACGGTGAAGGAGATCAAGAGATTTCATCTGTATCATTAACAGCAGGAACGTATTATTTTGAAGTGAAAGACGCATACTTACGATTTAGTAAGGAGCCATATACATTACGTGTAACAAGCAATAATTAGCAAGACATACATGGGCTGAAGAGATCGTGCAACCTGATTTCCTCAGCCTATTTGATTTAGATCCGGTGCGAATAGGAAAGAGTAGTATATAAAAGAAAATAATAGTTTAATTGCAAAAAATATGAAACTTTTTTGTGATTTATACGTCTATAATAAAAGGGAACATAATAGTTTTATAGAGGATGTTCAAAAGCTATAACCTATTTTGAACATGCAAAATGATCGCACTTTGAAAGAAATGAAAGGGGAGTATGTAAATGAAAAAGTGGCAAAAAACAGCGATGTCATTAGGGCTAGCATCTACTATGTTGGTTCCTAGCTTTGCATCTGCATCGACGACACTGAACAATGCACAGGATTTTAAAGCAAATCAGCCCTATAATGTACTCAATCAATTAGATTTAACTAAATTAGAGAAGCACAAGCTTGCATACAAGCAGAAGACGGATGCGAGTGAGCAAATTAGTGAAGATACACTTGTGATTAAATATGACACTAAGTTAACAAATGCCATGCACAATCAAGCAGGTACGCTACTAGAACGATCCGTACCATTGCTAGGGTACGATATTGTAAAACTGAAAAAGGGACGCAACCTTGAAGATGCTGTTAAATATTACTCTTCGCTGGATCATGTTGCTAGTGTAACACCAAGTTATACATATGAAACAGATGCCATTAGCAATGATCCAAAATCCGAAAATATGTACCATCTATCTTTACTTGAAATTGATAAAGCGTTAAGCCTTGCAGGAGACCACGAAGTAACAGTAGCGGTTATTGACACAGGGATTGATGCCAATCACCCAGACTTGAAATCTCAAATTTTACCACCGTATAATGTCGGTGACCCGAACCATACAGCATCAGTAGATGTGCATAGCACACACGTATCAGGAATTATCGGTGCCGAAGCAAATAACGGTGTTGGTGGCTATGGCGTCAATCCGAATGCGAAGATTTTACCAATTGACGTGTTTGGAGGTATCTTCGTTAATGATTACGTGATTGCAGAAGGAATCTTGTATGCGATTGAGCAGGAAGTAGACGTCATAAACATGAGCCTGAGCTCACCTTTTCCAAGTCCTATTTTAGAGGAGGCTGTTGAAAAGGCGATTGATGCAGGGATTGTCATCGTCACCTCAGCAGGGAACACGGCTTCGGATGGATATCGTTATCCAGCTGCCTTTGATGGTGTCATCAGTGTTGGTGCGACCGATATGAATAACAAGCTAGCTGACTTTTCAAGCTATGGCGCGTACGTTGATATCGTAGCACCAGGTGTAGATATTTATAATACGGTATATGATTTTACGAAGCAAGCTTCCTCATACGCAGAGCTTAGTGGAACGTCAATGTCGTCGCCAATCGTTGCGGGTGTTGCTTCGCTCTTATTATCTAAATATCCTGATTTAAAGCCGCATGAGGTTGAAGCAATTCTAGAGCGAACAGCTAATGATTTAGGCGCTGAAGGCTATGATTTGAAGTATGCAAATGGCATAGTTAATCCTGTAGCTGCCTTGCAATATGATGTGAACCATTTGCCTCAAGTGATAGATTGGACAGATGAGAGGGTATTAGCAGAAGCTACGACTATTTCCTCTGCTGAATATACACAAGAAGGAGCGCTCACTTCACCCGAAGAGGTGGATTGGTTCCGATTTGATCTAGAAGAAGGTCAAGCTGTTCAAACATCGTTAATGGGTGCGAGCCAATACGACTATGAATTAGAGCTGCGTTTCTTTCCTGAAGGAGCGGCAGAAGCAGCAGAAACAATTGAGATAAATGATGCATTCCTAGGGGGGCAAGAAGGCACGTTATATACAGCCCTTGAAAATGGAACATTGGCTATCGGAATTACTGATGCAAATGGTAACTATAATATAGAAGGAAAGTCTCGTTACGAGCTGAAGCTTGAACGATTTGATGAACTACATGATGATGGGTTGACAAAGAACAATATCGCAGCTATTTCTGAGTTGCCATTTAATAGTGACAATTTGGAAAATGCGCCACTCACTTTCATACCTGAAGCAGATAACAATGAGGAGTACAAAGCTGATAAAGACTATTTCACCTTTAGTGTTGAAGAGCCTGAAGTTGTTTCGATATCATTATCTGAAGTACCTGGTATTGACTCAACATTGAATATTTATTTTGCAGATGATTTCAATAGGGAAATTCCTGCAGACGTACCAGAGGAAGAACTCTTTATGTTTGAGCCATGGCCATTTGTTCGAGCAAATACTGGTCAAACAGGTGAGGGAGAGGTAGCTACCTTTGAGGCGATGCCAGATATAGAGTATATTATTGAGGCTTCAAGTGAACCGGAGTTTGACTTCTTCTTTTATTTCTTTGAAGGTATAGAAGCACCTTCGGATGTCCTTCCTGCGTCAGCAGTACCATATCAGCTAGTAGCTGAAGTGGTCGATATTCCAGAGGATGAGGATGGCTATCCGATGATGGAAACATATGAGGAAGAATTGATAGAGGGGACGATTGATCAAGAGGAATATATTGCGTACAAAAAGGATGCTATAGAAGAAAATTCTATTTTTATTGGGTCTAGTTGGTCTGAATTCGACCCTGACGAAACTGAGCAAATTATTAGTTCTGCTATTCAATACAACATTGGTGACAATATTGAAGGGTATATTCAATACACTGGTGACCGTGACTTTTATACGTTTACCGCTGACAAAAATGCAGTCTATCAATTTGAGTTTGAAAATACAAAAACGATGATGCCTTGGGTAGAGCTTTATGAATATGACGAAGAAAGTAATGAGCTGTATTGGATTGCGTATACTGACTTTTATTACGGTAGCATGGAAAACCGTAAAATGACTGTTGCGCTAGAACAAGGTAAGCAATATTACGTTAAAATTCAAAACGACCTTTGGCAGCCGTCGGCAGAACCTTATCAAATGTCATCAACAACCCTTGTCGATGTGGCACATGACGCAAATGAACCAAACGACAAGCCGATTTTAGCAACGATATTAAAGCCTGGTAGCTCAGTAAGTGGCTCGTTCATTCTTCCTAATGATGTGGACACGTATTACTATAAACATCGTAGCGATACGGAAGTATTAGGTATATCGTTAACGCCAAATCCATATTCAGAGGAACAAGAGCAAAGCTTACCACAAGATGTTAAGGGCGCGCTGTTAATGGAGGCTGTTATCGTTGAGGATACGAACGGTAATATGATGATTGATGATAGCGAAGCAGAAAAAGGAATGATGCTCATGCCAGGGTTCTTTAGTCCAGATGGAAAGATCCAAGGCTCATTTAAAGCAAAAGAGAACGTAGGATATATTATCGGAGCGATGAATTATACGTGGGATGGTTTATCAGTCCAAACATACGATATTTCGTTGTTCGAACCTAACACAGATGACGAGGATAGTAACTCGGTGGTAAGCAATCATGTTCCAACAGAGCCACTTCACTTTACAAAAGTTGAAGGAGCATATGAAGCTGTTGCTTACTTAAACGGTGGCGTCGAATTCGGTGACAAAGATTACTATGAATTTAATGTATCAAATGACGCAGCATTTGACGTGTCACTACAAGTACCATCATCAATTGATGGCGCTGTGACTATTTATGACAGCGAAGGTGATGTTGTGCAGGAAATCGACTTCTACGGAGTAGGTGACGAGGAAGTCGCTACAGTATCATTACAAGCGGGTAAATACTATTTTGAAGTGAAAGATGCCGCATCTAAATCAAGTAAAGAATCATATACTTTACGAGTAGCATTTAGTAAGTAGCATATAACATCATAAAAAGGTTGACTCAAAAGGGCAATGGCTCACAACGGTTCGTAATGAGAGTGAGCTATGACCCTATGAGTCACCTTTTTTTATTTTATGGCTCCACAACGTTTGAACTTCATCATACTAATGAAGGGAAAATGCAAACAAACACGGGATTTAGCATGTTTTTTGTGCGAAAGTAGGTACATAATATACTAGGACATATGTAGTGAAAAGCTTGATGAGGATGTAATCGTGTAACAGTTACTAAAACAAAATGCTCATTTAGTAACATTCATTAAAGTCTATTAGCGACTGAGCATCATTTGTAGTAGAATAATAGAAAAAAGAGGAGTGGAGATATTGAAAAAGATACTACCAGCGGCCTGTCTTTCGTCATTCATATTGCTATCAGGGCAGCCTAGCATACAAGCGGTCGCAGAGACAACAGCATCGATCGAAAAAGATGAGGTCGTGCAATTGACAGCTGCTGAAAAGAAACAATTATTATGGGAGGTTGCTGTTGAATACGGTATTCCGCCTGAGATATTAAAGGCTATCGCACAAAAAGAAACGGATATGACACAATTTAATGAGGATGGCACGCCATATATTTCAGAGGATGGCGGCATCGGCATGATGCAAATTACTCTTACAGAGGAACAGCAGCTTACTAGTGACATAGATGTGGAGCGCTTAAAGACTGACCTACGCTATAATATTGAAGTAGGAGCAAGTATTTTAAAGGAGAAGTGGGAGTGGGATTTCCTGCCTATTATTAATGATCATGACCCTACTGTGATTGAAAACTGGTATTTTGCAGTAATGGCTTACAATGGTCTATCAAAGAGGAATGATCCAAACTTGGAAGAGAATGAGCCTTACCAAGAGAAGGTCTTTCAATCCATTCGTGAAAATAGTTTACTAGATATTAAGGACATACCAAAGGTAGATATTACTTATGCTGATCCAGACAAGCCGGAGTTGATGACCTTTTCTGTAGCCTCTTATGATTGGCCCGAGCTAGCTACAAAATCAACTCAATTATTAACGACAGGTGATCAAGTTTATACATTAAATAATGCTGCGTCATATTCATATATTCGTCATGATGTAGATGGTGAACATGCTGGCAATTTACCACACTATACCCCTTTAGAAATCGTGAGTGGACCTTTTGAAAGTGATAACGATGCAAACCATCTTGTTTATTACGAAATAAAAGGGAACGGAGTAGACGCATACATATCATCTTCTAATCTTCAGCAAGGAAACGTTTCAGTTTTTCCTGATATCGAAGATCGTGAAGTAGCAGCAGCAGTTACTTATTTACAATTGAAGGGTATGATTTCGGGTCATGTAGACGGCACATTTAAGCCGGACGATACTTTATTGCGCAGACATGCCGCGTCTATCTTAGTGAAGGCTCTTGACTTAAAGCTACCTGAGGGCTATAAGATGAAGGCAACTGATATGGAACAGGGCGAACTAGGCTATGATGAGATGCTCATTGCTGAAGCTCATGGCATAATGGGTGTCGGCGGAAAGCTGCGTCCTAATGAATATTTGACGAGATCGCAAATATCTTCAATATTAGCTCGTACGTATACAGATACATACGAAGCAGCTACAACAAATGTAGCATTTATAGATATGGATAATACATATTGGAATTATGAGGATATTAATCTACTAGCGAATAATGGCATCACTGACGATCAGGCATTTCGACCGGAAGACGATGTTACGCGAGCTGAATTTTCACTGTTTTTAAAACGGACGCTTACACTTGAAAAGTAAAATATTTTAAAATATATGTAGATTAAGTCTAGAGTGATACGTCTAGACTTTTTCCTTATAGTAGAATGATAGAAAAAACAGGTGGTGTATATATTGAAAAATTTACTTCGGTTGTTTGTCATTTTATGTGTATTCATGCTTGCTTATACGATTGACGTTGAAGCAGCAGTATTTGATGAAACGAAGACAACGACAGCAGCCCAATTTCAGTACGAGGATTATTACACGTTAATGCAAAGCTATACAGGTGATAGTGGTGTAACGATTGAAAGCTATAGCTCCAAATGGAAAACACAAGAGCAGCTTATTGAAGTTGAACAAGAGCTATTGCGTAATAAGCACGGTGAGGAGCTTGAACTATTAGGGAAGGTTGTTCTTCTCCCTGACTATCCTGCCGGAGACGAAACACTAGGGCAGTATTTTGCACTTTATGAAGGACGTGGAACAAAGTGGTCCCTTTTACCAGACAGGAAGATTTACTTATATGGTGTCGATGACTTCTCAACAGTGCCAGAAATTGCTCAGACATTATCGCATGAATATGGCCATCACTTTACATTTTATCATTTAATAGAAGGTGAGAACCTAGAGCCTGATGAGTGGATGAAAAGTAATTACGCTGATGTTCGAAGCCTTTCAACAAATCACAAAGCTCATAGTGACGGATCAGGGGACTATGTATGGGGGCTAGCAGAAATTTTGGCGGAGGATTACGTACAATTATTTGGTACAGAGTTAGCCATTAAGGATCATGCTCAATTAAATGGCATCATTCAGACCCCATTCGATAATGTTAATATTCAGGAATATTGGCGTGAAGTGCTCAATTCAAGCGAGTATGAAGTAAGGGAGCCGATGGATTTATATCTTCTTGATTACGAGAAGAACATGCGGGATAGTTCCTATTATAATTTGCAGTTCCATACATCTTCAATAAGTAACAACCCAATCTTTTTAATTGGCCAAGACGGAGAAGGTATATATAAACCAATAACGATTGGTACGATTGAGACGAGTAGCCCATCAGCTAGTTGGTATAGTCCATCCGAGCTTCAAGCTAATCTTTCCTGGGTGTTTGATAGCTATACATTTAAGCGTGTTAAATTTATTACACGGCAGCATGAAGAGGTAGGCTTTAACCGTGGCTCCGAGTCGTTAAGAATAACGTATAATAATATAGAAGAAAGTAAGATCACTAACGAGCAATTGAACCTTCAAAACAGTTTAACGTTTCTGGAAAAAAAGCAGCTACTATCAGAAATAGCGAATGAATATCGCATTCCAGCAGAAGTACTAAAAGCGATTGCATATGTTGAAACAGGCATGATGCAATTTAATGACGATGGGCACCCGATCATCTCAGAGAATGGCGGGCTAGGCATGATGCAAATAAGGCTGTCTGATGAGGAGATGAATGAACGAGGGATTGATCGTCATCAATTAGAGACCGACACACGTTATAATGTAGAGGTCGCAGCACAACTGTTAAATGAATACTGGGAATCAAGCAAACTACCGAAAATTAACGAGCATGACCGAAGCATTATTGAAGACTGGTATTTTACGATCATGGCATATGACGGATTAACTAAGCAAAATGACCCGCATATTGAACAGGAGCAAGCCCCTTATCAAGAGCGTGTCTTTGAGGTTATTCGTGGGCATAGCTTAGTTTTTGTTCAACAAATACCACCTTTTGATCTTGTTTATGATGATACTGATGCGCCAGAACAACTTAGTTTTCCAACGATGTCCTATCAATGGGACGGGTTAATGACGCAAACAACTCAGCCCTTCAGCAATGGTGACCTTGTATATACGAACAATGCTCATGCATCCTATTCGGAGTTTAGCGATGAGCTCGATGGAGACACAGTGAAAAACGTCTTTGACTACACACCATTTCAAATTATTGCAGGGCCTTTTGAAAATAACGACCCTGCGATCCATTATCTATTTTATGAAGTGCTTGGCAATGAGATGGGTGGCTATATCGCATCGGTGAATGTACACAAAGGTACTGTCACGATCTTTCCAGATATTGAGTATGATGACATTGCAGCAGCGGTCTCGTATTTACAAATGAATGAGGTCATCAATGGCTATGAAGATGGCACTTTCAAACCAAATCATACACTGCTTAGAAGACATGCAGCGGCAATCATAGTAAGAGCACTTGATTTGAAGCTTCCAGAAGGCTATGAAGTAAAAGCAACAGATATGAATATAGGTGATTTAGGCTATGAAGCAATGGCTATCGCTGAAGCAAATGGCTTAATGGGTGTAGGAGGAAAGTTGCGTCCGAATGAATTTGTAACGAGATCACAAATCGTCTCTATTTTAGCCCGTGCCTATACAGATAAATATATTCCTGCTACAACAAACAAGGTCTTTACGGATGTAGATGAAGCATATTGGAACTATGAGGATATTAACTTATTAGCAAATAACGGCATCATTCCTGAGCAGACCTTTCGACCGGCGGACGACATTACACGTGCCGAATTTGCACTATATGTGATGCGAACGATGCTTCTTGAATAACATCAAATATAAAAGCGATACTCCCTCGGTGGAGTATCGCTTTTTAGCTTTTGAGAATTGTATAGGTAGCATTCTTTAGTCATGATCAATAACGATGTATGACCTTATTAAACAACAATTATGTAATAGTTGAAAATTCTTAGTACAAGGCACGATAGAGAAATGCTGCAAATTGAGAACGGTTTATTTCAGCGTCTGGCTTGAATGACTGATCTTCATACCCTGTTGTAATGCCTGAAGCAGCGAGCCTTTGAATGGCATCGTATGCCCAGTGTGATGCATCAACGTCAGTAAACTCAATCGGTTCTTTAGCCTCTTCTAGTGAAAACAGCGTAGAAAACCATGTTGCAAGCTGTGCTCTTGTGAGACCTTTGTCTGGGTTGAAGTTTCCTTCTTCACCACCGTTAATTCCTTGTTCCTGCAATGCGTTAATCGCACCTACAGCCCAATGATCACTTGATACATCCTTAAATGTTTCCGTTCGGTTAGACATATCTAAATTCTTTGCTACTGCAAGTAATGCGGCTACATCGGCCTTTGTAATAATTGTTTCCGGATAAAAATAGCTATCTTCATATCCAATGATCAATCGATCTGTAGCCAATGTCTCAATTTCATTATACGCCCAGTATGTCGTCGGTATATCATGGAATGAAGCTACTTGTAAATCATAAGAAAGGTAACGTCTTGCACCTAAATAACGAGCTTTCCAATAATAAGGATCATTTAAAGAGCTAATTGAGACACCCTTACCATTTTGAGAATGAATAAACTGATCATCTCCAATATAAATGCCTGAATGGGATACGCCACTACCGCTCGTATTAAAAAACACGAGATCACCGATGCGGAGATTAGCTTTATCAACTTTTACTCCACTATTGTATTGCTCACCAGTTGTTCTCGGTAAAGAGATCCCAGCTTGACCTAGTACGGTCCGTACATAACCTGAGCAATCAAAGCCACTCACAGTTGTGCCCCCGTATTTATATGGAACACCGATATACTTTTTGGCAGCAGGCATTAACACGTCATAATTTTGTGCTGCAGCATATGTACTTATCGTATTAGAAAAAAATACAATAAATAATGTAACTATTATGAAACTAAAACGTCTAATAATATGAATCACCCCATCACTTGGAAAATTACGCATCGTTTGCTAAATTTCTACACATAATTTATCTTATCATATTAATCTATTGACTTAGTTTACAGTTTTGTAACAATTAAGTTTAAAACATAGTAATAAACCCCCTCCAAAATACATATACTGAAATGTTCATATCTAGCATCCATTAATAGTAGAGACGATACATCATTTATTTGTAAGACGAACCACGCCTTAGGTATAGACTTATAAATTATTTTTGGCAAATTTTTAAAAAAGCAATTAAACTCTTGCATAAACTGACATTTCTTGTAGAATAGTAGTTGTAAGACTAGTATCTGTTTATGGTAATAAATTGTTAACAGGAATTCGTTGACATTTGTTCCTGAAATAATTATACTAGTACTTGTTTATAATTGGATTTAAGAGATTTATAGCTTACTAACATGACTTATTAAGTACATATTCTCTTAAATTGAATTACCTTAAATTTAGAATTACAAGTAGCAAAAGGGAGGAAATTATCTAATGGCTTACCAACCAAAGTCTTATCGTAAATTTTTAGCTGGATCTGTATCAGCTGCTTTAGTAGCAACTGCAATCGGACCAGTAGCAGCAAGCGCTGAAAGTGCTAGCTTCTCTGATGTGTCAGCAGACCATTGGGCTCATATGTACATTACTGAACTAGCAAATGAAGGAATTATTAACGGGTTCCCAGACGGAACATTCGGACCTCAAGTTGAATTAACTCGCGGTCAAGCTGCGAAATTATTCCAACGTGCTCTTAACTTAGAAGTTCCTGAAGATTTAACTTCTTTTGACGATGTAGCAGAATCAACTGACGAAGAGCTTAAAGAAGCTGCTGCTGCAGTAAAAGCTGCTGGAATCTTCAAAGGTAGCAACGGTGTATTCGGAGCAAGCGACACGTTAACTCGTGCTCAAATGGCTTCAGTTCTTGTTCGTGCATTCGGCTTAGAAGCAAATGACGAAGTTGAAGTTACTTTAACTGACTTAGACTTAATCGATGAGTCTCACAGAGAGAACGTTGCAATCTTATTCCAAAACGGTGTTACAACTGGTAAAGAAGACGGAACTTATGATGGAAGCGGAAGTGTACCACGTGCAAACTTCGCAGCATTCTTATACCGTTCATTAAATATGGAAGCATCACCAATTTCTGAAGTAACTGTTGTAGATAGCACGACTATCGACGTAGTATTCAACAGTGTACTTGAAGAAGTTAATGTTGAAGACTTCACTTTCGACAACGACCTTGAAGTATTAGAAGCTGAAATTCTTGTTGAAGAAGAAGCTGGTGAAGAGGAAGTTGAAGCAGCTGCTGAAGGTATGACTACAGTACGTCTTACAACTTCTGTTCAAGAAGATGGTGTTGACTATACACTTTCTTACATGGGAGAAGCTGTTGATACTGTTGTTGGTTTCACACCAACTGAGCCTGAAGTTGTAGGTGCAGAAGCAATTAACCTTATCCAAGTTGCATTAACATTCAATCAAGACTTATCTGATAGTGAAGCAGCTACGGATGTTGATAACTACAAATTTGTTGATTCTGATGATAACACGTTTGACGCTGTAGCTATAAGCTTTGACGGTAATCAAGCTATCGTTACATTAGAAGAAGCTGTTGAACAACAAGTTGAAGGTGAGCTTGTTGTTGATAAAGATGTCCTTGGAACGAGTGAAGATCACAAAGAAGAAGTTAAATTCTTCGATACAACTATTCCAACTGTAACTGATGTTTCAGTTATTGGTCATGATACAATTAAAGTTAAATTTAGTGAACCAATTAATGCAGAAGCTGATGGTGTAGACCTTAAAGATGCATTTGAATTAGATAACGGGGAGTACTTCATTGATGAAGTTAACTTCTTGAATAATGGTACTGAAGCTAACGTAGTTTTCTATTCTTCTATAGAAGAAGGTACTCGTACACTTACTGTAACGAATGAGTTAGAGGATTATGCTGGTTACAACCTTAAGGCTGAAAATATTGAAGTAGAAGTTGTTGAGGATACTGAGGCTCCAACATTAGTTGAAGTTAAGAATGTAACACCTTTAAAAGCTACTTTAGTATTCAGTGAAGATATCGAGCCTGCTGATGGTGGCGATGAGTTTGACGTGTTGGATTTCTATCATACAAACTCATCAAACACAGCTGCTAGTGTTTCATGGGAGGGTGGAAACGAAATTGAACTAACGTTCGATGAAGAAAACCAACTTCCAAACGGTATCGCATATATTTATGTTGATAAAGATACGGTACGTGACCTTTGGAATAACGAAAATGCTCAACAACTACGCTTAGAAGTACAAGTAGAGGTTGATGAAGAAGCACCTGTAGTCGAAGAGGTTAAAGTGCTAGATGATCAACAAACGTTAGAAATCACATTCAATGAAGAATTAGATGCTGATTCAGCAGAAGATCGTGATAACTATAAACTTTTAAATGAAGATGGCGATGAACTTGATTACTTTGGTAGAGACGGAGATTTAAGTTCAGATAAAAAAACTGTGACATTTAAATTAAGTGACGAACTTTATGGTAAAACTCAATTAGTAGTTGATGGAGTTGAAGATTTAGCTGGGAATGATGCTAGTGAAACTTTTGAGTTTGACGCAGAAGACGCAAAAGTTCCTGGATTCCCTACAGAAGCAAAAGTTTATACTGATGGTGATGTTCAAACATTAGTAATTGACTTTGGAGAGCCAATGGCCGTTGATGGTGAATTTTCAGTTCTTGACTTGAAAAAATATAAAATTGGATCTAAACAGTTATCAGGACTTGCTGATGGTGTGAAAATTTCAGCAATTGATAGCAATGAAAAAGTAAAAATTGAAATTGATACTGAAGAAGCAGACTTTACTATTGATCGCTCTAACGATTTAACAATTGCTCGTGTAGCAGATGCTGCTGGAAATCCTACTGAAGATTATTCAAGCACAGGAATTACTTTATTAGATGGCAATGATAGTCACGTTGGTGTTGATACAGCAGTAGCAGTGGCAAAAGACAAGATTGAAGTTACATTAAATGATAAGCTTACAAACTTTGAAGCAGATGATTTTGTAATTTCTATTGGTGGAAATGATGTTACTCCTGCAAGAGCATCTCTTGATAACTCTGGTTCAAAATCAGTAATTACATTTACATTAAGTGATGCTGATGTTTTAGATACAGATCCAGAAAATGATAATGTAGAAGTGAAATTAAATAGCGAAGCAAACTATGAAGTTGAATCTGTGAATCGTTTTGGAGAAACATTAGATTTTACTGACCATGATGTTACTGATGGAATTGCACCTGAATTAACAGAAGTAAATGATGTTGAAAATGTTCAACTAGTTTCTGATAATGAAATTGAATTAGTTTTCTCTGAAGCTATTAATGACAACACTGTATCTGCAGCTAGTTTTGATGTAGATGGCTACACTGTTGTGAGTGCTTCTTCAGGTGATACATCGACAGTAACACTTACTTTAGATAACACTGCTTCTGATTATGAAGCACCAGAAGTTGGAACTGCTGTAACACAAACAGCAGATATTTCAGATATGCATGGCAATAGTGTTTCAGGGCTAAGTGTAGAAATTGTCGATCAATCAGCTCCTACTATAACTGGTGCTGCATTTACAGATGCCGTTACAGAAGTAATTGGTGTTACAGCTAGCGTAGGGTTAGATTTCGATGGTGGTAATGCTAATGGAGATGAAATCACCATAACAGCTACTAGTGAGGGTGTAGCAGGTAATGGAATTACTGTTAGAATCGTAGATAACGATGCAAGTAGCACATCCACAACTGCTACGTTTAATGGCACAGATACAATAAGTGTTGAATTGAAAGATGATGGGTCTTCTGTAACAGCAACTGTAGCTGAAGTAATTGATGAAATAAACAAATTCTCAGTAGTTCTTGCTGAAGCAGGTGCTGGTACTGCTACTACACCAGCTGCTGTTAATGGTACAACTTCAGGAGGTGTAGACGCTGTTTCAGCTGAGCCTGCAAAAATCGAGTTAACATTTAGTGAAGAAATTAAAGCATCTTCGATTAATGCGGCTTCAGAAATTACGATTAAAAATGCTGCTGAAGATACTGTTCGAAATTTAGGAACATCTCCTCAATTTACATTGTCAGGTGGAAATGTACTAACAATTGAACTTGCAGACGATGCTGATGTAGTTGCTTCTGATGTAATTACTGATATTGATGCTGAAGATTTAGAAGATAATAAAGTAGATTTAGATTCATCTGCTGACAAAGTACTATAATTCAAAAAGTTTGAAACTCATAGGGGATTTGCTCCTATGAGTTTTTTTGTTTTTTCAGTGGTGGTGCCAGCAAAAGGTCTCCCATGCCCGGATAGTAGGAACTTAATATATAGGATTCACAATTATAGAGCCCATAAGATCAAGCACTTAGGGATACTTGAACGTCAACTCGGTATATATTAGAGAAAACATCATCGCTTTTCATGTTCTTTTGGAAAGAGGTTTGCTGAAGAATATGCTTTTGTTGTAAGCTATCAACGCAAATGATGTAGTATCAATTGAAAAAACTATAAGGAAGGAGCTGAGATTAATAGTGTGTTTTTACCATTGTAAGTCAATTTAATAAACTTTAAAAAATTAGCACCTTGGGTAAAACGAAGACCTTCTAAAGGCAGTTGTATTGATAAAAATAATTGAGACACAAAAGTTTCAAAGTACAAAGTTATCATCGCTAATGCTGAAACTAGAGAACCAATTTCCATTTTTTAAAAAACTGGTAGAAAAAGACGAATTAAACACTTTTTGCGTCAATATGGTTGTAGAGTAGAATTTGATATATCTGTGAAGCACTAGAAAACCAGTTTTTGTGTATATACTCTACAAAAAACCAGAAAAGTTAACAGGAGAAGACAAGAGTATTTAGCGTTGTTAAAGGAAGTAAAAAAAAGGACTGAGAGAAATATTTTCGAGGTTTAAACAAGCAAAAAAACCCTCAAGAACGTTAACCAGATCAAAGAATGCTATTATCCCAGAGCTATATAAACCCTGGTAACTAAAAATTTTTAATAGTTTTACTTACAACTATTGTTATAGTTTTGAGGAGATTTACAATTTAACAAAAGTCATCAAACACAGTATTTTTGGATTTAGAAGTTTCAAAAAAAATATAGAGTAAAAATCTTATTGCTCATAGGTAAAAAAAAGAGGTTGTTAATGTTGGGGAGGCTGGTGATGAATTTATTTCACTCTCCCCAACATTAGAAGTAGAACTTAAATAAGAAATATATTTTTCAGTTATAACTTTCAAAATTTTTTCCATCAGAGCTTGCCTTTTTAAATGTAGATGCAAGAGTATTTATTTTTACATAAACCACTTTTATTAAATTAATGAGTTTAGGGTTAATTTATTATTTTTTTAGCTGTTTTAAAGAGACTACACCTTTATTTGCATTTATTGCTAGTTCATTAAAAACGTATCTTTTTCATTTCTCTTCTATATTTATTTTAAGAAATTATGTTTATATTCTTCTCGCTTTTCTTCTTGATAATAGATACTTCGATATTATCAACGTTATTGTTTTTTAAATCAGTAATTGGAACAATTTGCTCAACAAATTCACCAATAAGGTCATCTACTTCGTCCCCATTTAAATCTACGATAAGGTAAACAATTTCATCTTCTACGGCAGTAGATTCGACCTCGTATCTTCCTCCTCCAACTTCAAAGGACAGTCTAGATAATGTGTCCTCATCGATTTTCTCTGTGAAGGTCATACTAATAACAGCCTTTTCGTTATCGCCTTTCAGTGAATGGACGAATACTTCATCCTCTTCATCATCTTGAGCTATTTCAGGTGCTATTTTATCATTTACGAGTATACTCTCAATCTCTAAAATTTGTCCAAAGCGATTAGTAGTAGACGGCTTTTTAGTAGTAGAAATATATATGCTATCACCACGGTAAGTTGCATCATGATCTAGCTCATTTGCTAATGTAAATGTTAATATTGCTTCATCGTCTTTCATATCCAAATCAAAATCTTCAATAGAAAGGATTTCATTGGAATCAGCCTTCTTATCCTCATCCTTATCTACAAAGAGATCAATATCATCTACGTCGAAGTCATAGAGAGGCTCATCAAAAGTGACTTCAATCGAATTTGTTGTTAAAGCGATAACATGATCCTCTCCAATTGTAAACGTGTCCGTAGAGTTAAGCTCAATGACATTGTATAAGCTTTCAGTCCGTTCACCATTTTCATTAGCCACCATTGCCACAGATAAGCTTATATCTTCTAGATCACGTTCTTCAATTGCTTCAAAAATATCGTCGAAAAAGTCCTCGTAATTTTCCGATAAAGTCCCATCCTTCTTAATAACAATCTCGAGTTTTTCTCCACCATCGTACGGGTTAGTATCAATATTAATATTATTATCTTCATCTAACGTTTCTAATAACACAGATGTCTGATCTGTTGCTAGTTCGTACTTACTTAAATCCTCAATGGAATATTGACCACTTTTTGCCATTTTTTCTTTAAAATCAATAATGAAAAATAGCTCATCGTCATTGACGAATACATTTGCGGTAAAATCTTGTGGAGGAACTTCGCTGCCAGCTACAAATGAATAGCTGTTTTCATCTAATTCATTGCCAAATAAATCTTGTATATCATAAGCTTTAAACGTGTATTCACCTTTGGAGAACTCTCCATAACGTGTATCTAATGTTACGATATACATTTGATCATTATAAGAATCTTTTTCTACTTCAACCTTTTTAGTAGTGATCTCATTACCATCATCATCGTAGACGGTTAGATTTTCATCTTCTAAAGCAGTTTCGCTATTGACTGGTTCTGAAAAAGTTACAAGTAGTTGAACATAGCTGCTTCTTGCATCTTCCTCTTCAATCATTTCAACAGCTTCAATAATTGGAGAAGTTTCATCATCCTTTAAAATGACCTTCTTTGTTATACTATTATTTTTATTACCCCATAAATCAGTAACGACAGCGGAATCAACGTGAATTTCTGTTTGATCATCTGTTATTACTTGTTCCTGATCAAAAATGACAACGATTTCTCTGTTGTTTTTTTGATACACAGTTCTTGCATCAATTGAACGGCTTGAGTGGTGAAAACTCTCCTCTATATTATTATCGTCATCAAGCTCAATATCCTTATTAAATACTAGAGTATATTGATTAGGATAAACATTACTAACCTTTTCTAGGGTAGGCTTTGATTCATCATATTCTACTATAAACGGAATAGAAGACTCCTTCACTTTAAAGTTAGCATAATCACGTATCTCATTATCGAGAGTTAGCGTATGTTCTCCTTCTTCTATGTTTGAATATAGCTCGATATTTACTGCTTTCCCGTTATCAAGAACAGATATTGATTTAATAGAAAAGTCATCATCATCAATATCAAATGCAGATTTTATGTCTCTATTAGTAATTTCCTCTCCGTGTATTGCATCAAAATTCATTGCCTCAGAGAAGCTTACTTTAAGGTTGTTTTGACTAATTGCTGTAACATTAACGACTTCTGGTACATGGGTATCCAAAAAGTTTACATCTTTTGCAAACTCTTCACCGGTAATCGTTTTATCAATTGTAATAAAAGTATTTGAGTTATTTTGTTGGATGTTCTCAAGTGTAATAACGATTTTGTCTTTATAGGCTCTAACTTGAGCTATATCGATAGCGTCATCTTTTGAGTCAGTTATCTCATAATATCGTTCATTTTCTAATATGTCGCTATTATACCTATCATGATTCAAATCAATTTCAATCTGACGTAAATTCGACGCTTTAACACCCTTTATCTCCAAAGGACCATCTTCAATAAGTACTGTTGTATATATCTTTGTCCCACTACCTGCTATGGAACCAATTAGCTCGTAAAATCCAGGGCTTGAAAAGTCAAAGTCTTCATCATTCCAGGTAACCGCTACTTCATCTTCTCTACCATCGTAGTAAGTTACTTCTACTGTTTCTGGTAATACTACTTCTTCACTTATATCGAACGTCATGTCAGGAACGCGTTCAACAGATTGTATTTGGAAGATTGAACGATACATAAAGGCAGCAAACTGACCTCGCTTTACCGCTTCCTTAGGGGCATATGACCCATCATTTTTTCCTGTCGTAATGCCATTTTGAAACAGTACCTTTACAGCATTTACGTACTCTGATTCAATTGTATGCAAGTCTGTTAACGTTACTTCAACATCATTATTTTCTTGTAAATCAAATGCTTTCACGAGCCACATAGCCATGACATCTCTCGTAAGGGGTGCGCCTGCATTAAATACGTTTTCGCCATCTTCCTTTAAGAGGTCAGCACTCTTCATCGCTGCGATGTAATCTGCAAATTCTGAGCCTGAACGTATATCAGTATACTCTTCAATCAACTCATCGACATTTTCGGGTATGTCAAGCTGGAGTGCGCGGGTAAAAAGCTTAGCTGCTTGTCCTCTTGTTAAAGCTTGATACGGTTTAAACGTGCCGTCGGGATAGCCGGTAATAATGCCTTTTTCAACAAATGTTTTTACCTCTGTATAGAATGTTTCGCCCTCTTTTAAATCTGAAAATGAAATCTCTGCATGTATTGAAGATGGAACAGCTATGCTTGTAACGAGAGCAGCTGATAAAGTTGATGCTACAAATTTTTTATAACTCAAATGGAAATACCTCCTTAATTTTCGTTAAAAACTAGTAATTACCAATTTAAGAATACTACAAATCTAGTCATATTTAAAGCAATCTAGTAAGCTATTAGACATATTTCTCGTGAGTACTGTCGAGCCATGTATTAAAGAAATAGAACGACAATTTATAATCATTATTGGAATATATGATTAATGGAAAATTACAAGAAATCCACAGTTTGAGGGATTTGCATGTAGTTTAGGTTATGTTGATTGGACTAGTAGTTCATAAAAATCACTCTGAAGTCACAATTACAGTCAAAGAGCAGTTCTCATGATTGATTATGATAGGCTCTTTTTGTATACTTTGTCGCGGATTTTACTAAAAAGTTTTAGAAAGCAGCTCAATTATTTAGAAAAGATGACACGAACCCCCAATGTACACATGCTTATCTCTTAGAGCGAAAAGCCACAATCTGTGCGAAAGCAGCCTTATTGTATGACATCATTGTATATATTGGATACAAAATAGGTAAAATATGAAAATGCTTATTGTTCAGCAATCACATGGTGAAAAAAGTACAAAATGGTTTGGAGGAATGAAGCATGGTCATAAAAAAGATGATGGCATACTTTATGCTGTCTGTAGCGTTAATAGGGTGTACGAATGATGAAGTTGAAAAAAATGAAACTGAGCAACAGGAAGGGGCACATGCCAATCAAAACGAAGATTTGACTAAACAGTTAGAGGGTGAAGAAGGGGTGATAAGTGGGCAAGTGTATGTTAATGATGACACTGCCGTTGGCACGCTTGTCTTAGAAGATAACGTAAGTGATCAGGATGCAAAAGAAATAGCAGAAAAATATGCTGATAAATTGAAAAACGAGTATAACAATATGACCATTAATGTCCAAGCGGTCAGAGGTGGTGAAAATGTCGAAAATATTTTGATAGAGCCTGAATAAAATCATTGTTCAGCTAGCCACTTTTCGCATGCCGTAAGTGAGTAAAAGTGTATATGAAGATACTAGTTCAGATTAGAGTAACGTAAGTGGTTTAAGTTATTTAATCAACATATTGAATGAATCTGGCATATATCTTGGGAGCTGGCCCAAGACATATGATATAAAGAAAGGTATGCTGTATCTGTATTTGAGAAAATTCTGTTTGATGCTTTTATTGATACGTATTTTTAACATTGCAATATTAGTACGTTTGATTTGAATAGTTCTGAAAACCAGCTTGTTTCAGAACTAGACGAATAAATAACTTTCTTCGATATTCATAACGATATAATGAAATTTAACAAATCATTACCAATATCATTGCTATAGACTTCCTAATATCTCTGCAACACTACCTCCCAAAATAATCAATGGCTGTCATTTTCCTATCTATATGATTCTACCTTCTTATTTACTACAATTGTGATTTCTTCTTCTAAATCCATGTCCTTTTATTAGTATTTCAAAAAAGTATTAATAACCTCTTAAGAATGAATTTGTGAATGTGATTATTTTTATGTTGTCATAATCATCGTTTGATATGGTCAAGTTTAGACAAATTCTATAAATTTTTTCGATATTGTATAAATATAGAAGGGTTTGTATTGTGAAAAAACAAATTGTTGAATAATGATAATTTTCAGAGAATTTATTGATTATTATAAATTTTTCCAATAAAATTAAATCGCTTTAACAAATTTTTCTATTAAGGAGGGATTTTTGTTTTTTTAAAGATTAAAAGAGAGGGGTAATCGTTGAATGGTTCGTAAAAGTGTTAATCAAGTAAAGAAAAGTGTTATTTTCATGTTGATTCTATTGCTAGCAATCTCGCAGCCTGGTTTCGGGAAAACAACTTTTGCTACAACTGAATCTTCAAATCTACTAGACCTTACTTCAGAAAATAAGGGGAATAAAGTTAATTTTCAACCGACTCCTATATTCGACGATGAGGATGAAGTTAGAGTGATTGTTGAACTAGAGGGAGATCCTGCAATAACATTTGCACAAAATAAAGGCATTAGATACAAGGATCTATCCCAAACAAAGAAAGTAGAGCTTAATGAAAATATCGAAGAAGAACAAATTGACCTTTTATCACAATTACAAAAGAAAAAAATTGAGCTCGAGGTAGAGAATCAATTTTCAGTTGTTGTCAATGGGATTAGTGGGAAGATGAAATTCGGCGATATTGAAGAATTAGAAAGTTTATCTAGCGTGGCCAGTGTACATATCGCGAATGAATATGAACGTCCTGAGCCTGAAATGAATAGTAGTGGTGATATCGTTCAAGCCGCAAAAGTATGGGACTCTGTATACGGCTATAAAGGTGAGGGCATGGTTGTAGGTATTATCGATTCTGGTATCGATCCTTGGCACAGAGACATGGTTTTAACTGATGAAAGTACAGGGGAGATCACTGAAGAAGAAGTCGAGGAACTGAGAAGTGGTGAGAAACAATTACTTGGTAAATACTTCACAGCCAAAGTACCTTATGGTTATAACTATATTGATAAAAATGATGAAATCCGTGACTTAGGACCAGGTACAACAATGCATGGTATGCACGTGGCGGGTACAGTAGGTGCAAATGGTGATGAAGCTAATGGAGGAATTAAAGGAATAGCTCCTGAAGCACAATTACTAGCGTTAAAGGTTTTTGGTAATGACGTAGAGATGGGTTCTACGTATGGTGATATTTATATAAAAGCCATTGATGATGGAATCGCTTTAGGTGCAGACGTATTAAATATGAGTTTAGGTGCTCCAGCTGGATTTGTTGATTCTAATTCACTTGAACAACAAGCGATTAAACGTGCAGTAGATAACGGAGTATTGATGTCGATATCAGGAGGTAACTCAGCTCAATTTGGGTTAGGGTGGGATCTACCGTATGCTTCTAACCCTGATATCGGTGTAGTTGGAACTCCTGGATTATCTTATGAATCACTTCAGGTTGCTTCTCTTGAAAATTCTAATGTGACGCTTGATGAACTTGCTGTAAAAGTAGGGGATGAAGAGTTTTCTATCGGATACCAAAAGCAGTCTACACCACCATTTAGTAACGCCGAAATGGAAGTGGTTTATGTTGGAGATGGACAACCTGCTCATTATGTAGATAAAGACGTTACTGGTAAAGTGGTTTTTGTAGTAAGAACTGGTGGCTTCTTCTATGCGCAGATTCAAGCTCAAGCAGAAGCAGCTGGGGCTGCTGGAGTAATCGTTCGTGGCCATGAGGCCCATGGTGACTATGTTAGCATGGCACTTGAAAATCCAACAATTCCAATGGCTTCATTAAGTATTGCTGATGGAAATATGTTGGAAGAGAAAATATTAAATGCTGATGAATCGATGTTTGTGACTTTTACTGGTGATGTGATAGGTATACCAAATACACAAGCTGGTCAAATGTCAGATTTTACTTCTTGGGGTGTGACACCTAACTTGGACTTTAAACCAGAAATTACAGCTCCTGGTGGCATGATCTACTCTACATTGAATGATGACGAGTATGGGGTGAAGAGTGGTACCTCAATGGCAGCGCCACATGTTGCTGGTGGGTCAGCACTTGTTCTGCAACGTGTTGAGAAAGAATTTGACCTAGAAAACGCTGATAAAGTCAATATGGTAAAGAATATTCTCATGAATACAGCTAAACCAGTTGTAGATCCTAATGGCACGACAGTATATTCACCACGTCGTCAAGGTGCTGGATTAATGCAGCTGCTTAATGCTATCAATACACCAGTAGTTGTAACTGAAAAATTTAGTAATGAAGCCAAAGTCGCTTTGCAAGAAGTAGGAAATGAATTTAAGTTCACACTAACAGCCACTAACTATAGCGATAGTGACGTGACATATGAAGTTACGGCAAATGCATTAACTGATTTAGTTCTTAGTGATGATGAAGGACAGCAATATAATGTATTATCAGCGCAAAATATTGATGATGCTAATATTACCATTAGTGAAGAGTCCATTACTATCCCAGCAAGCAGTAGTGAGGACATTGTTGTTACAATTGACGTATCTGAGGCAGATGCTTACTTGAGTGAGCTAATGGAAAATGGTTACTTTGTTGAAGGGTTTGTGACATTAACAAATAGCCTTAATACCCAGGATGACCAATTATATCCTGAATTAACCGTTCCTTATGTCGGTTTCCATGGTGATTGGAATGCTGCGCCTATTGTCGATGGTACGGTGTATGACGGAGAGGAAACATTTTATGAAGCAACTGGCTTACTTAACGAAGAGAGCGACTTCCTTGGATTTGATGCGTTTTCTGGATTGCATAAAGATAAAATAGCCTTTTCACCTAACGAAGATGGTGTTAACGATACTGTAACTCCTATTTTATCTTTGTTAAGAAATACAAGTGTAATAGAATTCAGTATTCTAAATGCTGAAATGGAAAAAATAAGAAAAATAAAGACAGAATATAATGTTCCAAAGACCCACTATGATGACGGAAGACGACCTTTTTATATTTACGATTTTACAACTGTTTGGGACGGATATGCTAATCTTCAGCAAGTTCCTGATGGGTTATATTATTATCAAATCAAAACTCAGCTAGACTATGCTGGAGTAGAGCCACAATTAACTCAAATACCTGTCTTTGTTGATACAATTTCACCTGAAATTACGAGTGTAGATTACGACAAGGATACTTTTGAACTAGCAATAGAAGGGACAGATAGCGGAATTGGTATTTACTATTATAGTGTAGTAGTTAATGGTGGTGATGAGATTATTCTCCCACATTCTGAAGACGGTATGGCATCTTATGTTTTTGACTCAGCACTAGCAGAAGGAGCAACAATAGATGTCGTTGCGGTAGACTATGCTGGAAATACAGCTACTAAGACGCTCGTTGGTGCAGGAGACGAAACAATCCCAGGAATCATTGCAACCTCACCAGCTTCCTTCGTAGGTGGAGAGTATTACTCAACATCAGATGTGGTTGTATCTGGATACGTGACAGATGCATCTGAAGTATTCGACTTAACTTTAACTGGGGATGCCGTTGCTGGATCACCTGTATCCATTCAATTACAATGGAGCGATCAAGAAAGTTACTATGAATTTAATACCCCAATTTCCTTTACGGAAGATGGAATTCATGAAATCCGTATAGCGGGTGAAGATGCTGCTGGTAATAAAATTGATTTCTTACGTGAGGTTTTAGTCGATACTTCAGCACCAACCATTGATGTTGCTGGTTTACCAGAGAATGGGTATGTAGATTCGAATGGGGAAAATCCTGAAGTAACGGTTACTGCTACTGATAATTTTGATGTGCTTCGCTTCTATTTTAACGGTAGTGAAGAATTTTATGACGGATTTGATGCCCCGTATGGCATGAACTCTATAACGATGAATGAGAATTATGAATTAAATTTAATCGAAGGATATAACACATTTGTCTTTGAAGCGGTAGACATTGCTGGAAATATTACAACGAAAACAGTATCGATTTATAAAGGTGAAAATCCACCTGATGCTCAAATCGAAGAATTATCAATTGATCCTAAGAACAATGTAAGTACACATCGTCCTGTGACAATAGCAGCAAGCTCCACAGAATCAATTAGTTGGGATGTTAAATTGATTGATCCTACTGGTGCAGAAATAGCGCTTCCTGCAGATGCTGGAACAACATATGCAGCTACCTTTGCCCCAGACGAGTTTACGGTTAACGGACTTTATGAAGTCGTTGTTACAGGTTCTATAGACGACCAACAGGTCAATGAAATTACAGATACCTTTGAAGTGTATAATTACCCGATTAAAATTAAATCGGTAGATGTCCTAAATGAAGCTGGAGAGGCAGCTACGACATTCACACAAAGTGGTAAAGTGAGAATTAAGGCAAATATTGAAAACTTAGGCCCTAACGCTGAGAGTCCGCTAGTGATTATTCAAGTGAAGGATGATCAGGATGTCGTTGTTGATCTTTCATTCTTCACGATCGATCAGTTAATCGATGGTGCTAGCAATGGTTTTGGGTCAGAATTACAGCTTAGTAACCTAGATAAAGGAACTTATTCAATCGATGTGTTTGTATGGGATGATTGGAATAGTCCGTCTGCTTTATCTGAAGCAAGTAAAGGTATTGCCACTTTCATTGTAGAATAATATTTTTGTAGAATGTTAGAGAGAGGGGGAGTTTTATGCTCCTCTTTCTCTCAAACTTTTTACTCAACAAAATAAGGAGTGAAAATGTTGAAGAAGATTCTTCTTAATATATTTGTTGTTACATTGATGATTTTCGGGAGTGTCTTACCGGTTTTTGCTGAGGGTAAGAGCAACCTACATGCTGAAGCTGACAAAGAGGCCTATATACAAGGAGAAAAGGATGGAATGAATTCACGGTTAAATGATAGCATTCCTCTAACAAATGAAGATGAGCCACCAGGAGATGAGCCACCAGGAGATGAGCCACCAGGAGATGAGCCACCAGGAGATGAGCCACCAGGAGATGAGCCGCCAGGGGATGAACCACCAGGAGACGATCCTAACGAACCAAATCATGAAATGACAGTGACTACCAATGAATTAAGTTATTTCATTGGTGATACGGTTGAAATATATGGTGTTGTTACAGACGGTGATACACCAGTTGAAGCAGCAGAAGTAACGATAACAATTGAACAGGACAATAATGAAGTTTACAATGATGTGACTTCAACAGATCATAATGGTCATTTCGTCTTTAATTACGGTTCTATGGATTTGGGTAACCATGTAGTAACTGTTGAGATAGGAGAAGCTTTAGCAACAACGAGCTTTGAAGTCATTGAAGAAGAAGTACCTGTTGAAGAAGTAGTCGTTGTATCAGTTGGAACTGACTCAAATACATACCATCCAGGAGAAGCTGTTGTGATTTCTGGTACGGTTACAAAAGATGGAGAGCCAGCTGTACAAATACCTGTTACGATTACTGTTAAGAAGAATGGAACAGTTATAGAATCATTAGGCCAAGAAGTAACAAATGCTACAGGGACCTTCACTGATACATATACACTTCAGGGTAATGCTGCAGAAGGTGAATATGAAGTAAGTGTTACTGCGGTTGATGTAACTGATACAGCTACCTTTGAAGTAGAAGAAGTGGATGAGGTTCCTTTAAAAGAAGTGACAGTATCAACAAATAAAACTAAGTATGCTCAAGGTAGTAGTGTTTCTATTTTTGGAAAAGTAAAAAAAGATGGAAGTGCTGCGAAACAAATTACTGTAACGATTAAAGTGATGGATTCAACAGGGGCGATCATCTATACTGATCAGGCGAAAACAAATAATGAAGGAACATATAGCTCAACTTGGTCTTTAGGAGCTGATCAAACTTTAGGAACGTATAGTGTTGAAGTCACTTCAGTTGGGATAAAAGAAACGACCTCATTTATAGTTGAACCAACACCTGGGTCTGGAAGTGGTGGTGTTGGGATTCCAAAGCCTGGAAATCCTACAGAAGATGAGGAAGGCAGTGAAGTGATTGAAGGTGAGCTGAAGGTAGTCATAGAAGAATCAGATATTATTGATGATCTTAATGATGAGACGAAAAAAGACATTGAAATTGACATTGAAGCTTCAGGTGCTGAAAATGCAACTACGGTAAGTGCTGAAATTAAGAAAACAATACTGAACAAAATTGTGAAAAATAGCAAATCATTAGTTATTAATACTGGCAAAACAACGATAAAGTTATCACCAGAAACGATTAAAGGGATTACTGAAATCGCAGGTGAGGATGTTCTTATTTCAGTCAAAATAGGACAGGCTGCTGATATTACAGCACCAGAGGTAGTAGAAGGACAAATAATTGTTTCAGATGTGTTTGATATTACTATTCATTCTGTCGTTAATGATAAGCAAATATCAATAACCGAATTTAACGAACCTATTGAGGTAAGCATACAGTTTGATCGATCACTTGTAGAAGATACAAGAAAAGTAGCGGGTTATTACTTAAATGAAAAAAATAATGAGTGGGAATATGTTGGTGGTAAAGTGAAAGATGATTTAGTCGTATTTTATACGATGCATCTTTCAAAGTATGCTGCTATAACAAATGATAAAACGTTTGCTGATATTGTAGGATGGGATTGGGCGAAAGATCAAATTGAGGTATTAGCTTCAAGAGCAATTATTAAAGGAAAATCTACAAATGAATATGCCCCTGGAGATAATCTTACAAGAGCTCAATTTGCTGTATTAATTGTCCGAGCATTAAATATTCCTACGGAAGAGTATAAGGGAACTTTTTCAGATATTCCTGAAAGTTTAACGTGGAGTGCGCTTGAAATCGAAGCAGCACAGCGAGCAGGAATTGTTACAGGTCGTGCTGACGGAACATATGGACCTAATGAAAATATTACTCGTGAACAAATGGCTACAATGATTATTCGCGCAGTAACTTATAAGCAACCTGCTTTATTAGAAGGTGTATCAACTGAGCTAACTTTTACTGATGCTCATATGATTGAGGCATATGCAAAAGACTCCGTTGCTATTGCTGCAAAACTAGGAATACTGAAAGGAAAAGAAGACGGAACATTCGCACCAAAGGATTCCGCAACAAGAGCTCAAGCTGCCGTGTTACTTTATAATCTACTAACGAAATTAGGAGAATTTTAAAAAACTAATAAACAAGTTGTGTTTAAGTGAGGGATAGCTCAAACCAAGAAGCTATTCCTCTTTTTATGCTAATTGTTAGCATTATTTTTAATTATCTATCTATAAAAGTCTCAGCTGCTACGATTGAATAAATGATGTTATTGAATTTAGTATTAGGTATCTAGTTAGAACCATTCAAATGATTATCATAACGCTTATCAAATAATATGCTTGAGCTAACTACCTGGTATGTTCATTCAGCGTTTAATTATTTTATTACTGCATATTAAGAGAAACTAAATGCTACTAATTTAGTAGAAAATCACTATGTAATCACAAAATTTTTAGAAAAATCACAATAAAACAACACTTAATTTATACATTTATGGTAAATTATACTTAGATTGGATGAAAGGAGGTTAATTATGAGTAGAATAACTGAAATGATTCTAGGGATTATTGGTGGTTTACTAGGATTTGGTGGTGCCTTTATTGCTTTATTTGTTGGTACAGTAGATGAAGTAGTTTCTGGATCTAGTGAAATAAGCAGTCTAGGTGCAAGTGCTTTCTTATTTAGTGCACTTGGAATAATAGGAGCGATCGTTGTGAAGTTTAAAGCCAAACTAGGCGGTTGGCTCATGTTACTTAGTGGTGTTGCAATTTTAATATCTATTAGTTTATTCGGCGTTGTTCCTGCCCTATTTCTAATTCCAGCAGGCTTGATGGGTATTTTGAGAAAATCAAAAACACAGAAGCTGGGTATTTTGAGAAAATCAAAAACACAGAAGCTAGAAGCATAACGAGTTGAAGGTAAATAAAGTATAGCGCACACTTGCAATTAACTGAATAGTCTATCATTTAGGAAACCTGTCGAGAAACTCTACAGGTTTTTTTATTGTGTTCGACATATGAAAGGTTAGCAATGAATAGTTGCTTAGCAATTCATAAGGAGATAGGAAGCTTCTTAGCTAACGTTATAATACACATCGCTGTTCGTTGCATTTGTTTCTCAACAATATAGTGAGACTCTTTTATTTGCAACTGCTCGCCATTTGTAAAGGTAACAATTGACTGTATAGTTGTATTTGTTGGAGCTTCATAAGGTTTGATAGATTTTATGTGATGATAGAAAATCCAGCTATTTTCAAAGCGATGTGGGGACTGCGTAGGAAAAGCGAAGATATCATATTGGGGGTTAATTGGTATGGGAACCTTCTGCTTTGAGCCGGTTAGATGTGTCATAGCTTTGCGCCTGCCATCATAGGTAGCACCTCCTTCTAAGCAAGCTGCTTTGACGAGCTGTAGCGGTGTTTTAGCAATTGCCAATTGCTGTTGTTGTTCGTAAACAATGGTGTCATAGTCACAATGAGTAGCGGGTAATAGCATCATTGTGCTTTGATTGATGTCATACTCTTGTAATATTTTTTCCATAGGAAATGACACTCCTTTATTGAGGGTAATAGCAGGTAGGGGAAACGCGAGTCTAATCAAGCGGAGATAGAGACTTTTCTACTTATTGTCGTTTAACGCTTTTAGTTCAGCTGTTACATGTTCAAAGAGGCGGTCAACACTCATGTCTAGGCCTTTATGAAGCTTATAAAGAGTAAACGTCGTCGGGATTTTTTCTCCACGTTCTATTTTTCCTAGATTTTTATCATCAAGATCTGTAATTTCCGCTAGATCCTCTAGCGTTAACTCCTTACTAAATCTTCTTAATCTCACATACTTACCTACAGCTTTTCCGAAATTCTCTCGTTCTTCCAAGTGCTTCGCTCCTTTTTTAAGACTATTATCAAATGGAAAAATGAGAGAGAACACGTCCTATAAGACTCTAAATGTAAATAACTAGGAAAAAAGAGAACTTTTTAATAAAGGTTGTTTTTCACAATGCTTGTTGTTTGTTGTATGAAGAAACATACACGTACAAAACTAGCTTTCACGGCATCTTTGCTTCTGTGAAATTATGGTACCAATTTAATAACAATAGCAAAACAAAGCTTACGAAAAAAGCCTTTATATAGGCTGTTTTCGCAGTAATTGTTTCTTTTCGCAATAAAAGCTAACCACGAATATAACTATCATTCTAAAGACTATGAAAGTCATCTAAAACACATCAGCTACTTACATGTAAGTGAAGAAATTAATAAAGTTTACAAAAAGAGTCTTTAAAAAATAGAAACGCTTCTTTCGTAAACATGCATCAAAATAACGTTTAAAGCCATTTTCAGCGTTTTAAAATCTGGTTGTGTACAAAAAATAACAAATAATTGAAAAAAATACTTGAAAGTGACGGATGTGTCACTTATAATAAATGACAAGGTTGTCACTTAGTGACGGTGATGTCACTTTATAATAAATATTAGGGGGAATTAAACAATGGAAGCTACAAAACAAAACAGTTTGTTAAAAAATAAGCAATACGTATATTTGATTGCGTCACAGCTCGTATCAAGCTTTGGAGACTGGTTAGACATTCTTGCGTTAATGGCATTAGTCGGTTTGAAGTGGGAAGTATCACCATTACAAATGGCTGGTGTCATGCTCAGTATGGCACTGCCGATGATCTTATTCGGTCCATTAGCTGGTGTGTTCGCAGATCGCTTTGACCGCAAGAAAATGATGATACTATCAGATATCGTTCGCTGTCTCGTAGTCATTGGTTTCGTCTTCGTAACAAGTCTTTGGCAAGTATATGTTTTATTATTTATTAAAGGGGCTTTCAGTAGTTTATTTGTACCAGCGAAAAACGGCAAGCTGAAGGAAATTGTAGATGATGAACAAATGCAGCAGGCGATGGGGATTAGTGGCATGATTGATAATGGAAGTAAAATTGTTGGACCGATGATCAGTGGTGTTCTCGTGTCAACGGCTGGTATCTACTGGGCATTTTATATTGATGCGGCAACATTTATTGTATCTGCACTATTACTTATAGGCATCAAAAGAAGTACTTACGAGAAGGTTGAAGCTAAGCCTGCTGAACAAAAGGTTGCTTTTTTAAGTCAACTGAAGGAAGGTTTTCAATTTCTAAAAGGTTTTCCGAGTTTGTTATTTGGCTTAATCGTGCTAAGTCTGTCACTATTCGTGCTACAAATTGCAGATTCGCAGCTCGTCATTTTATTTCGCGATATAGATGGTAATACGATTGATCTACTAGGCTATTGTATGGCTGCGAGTGGAGCGGGCATGTTCATCGTATCAGCGATCCTTACGCGGAAAAAGAAGTCATTACCAATCAATTTTGCGATTGCAGTAGGTGCGACTGTTCTGGGCTTATGCTTTGCTGTGCTTCCGTTACTCATTCATCTACCGGCATCAATGATTATGATTATCTTTCCAATCTTATTTTTTATTGCGGGTACATCAGCAGGAATCATTATCATTTCATTTAACGTTGGCGCTCAAAAAGCGACTCCTGTACAATTAAGTGGTAGAGTGTTCGGAACGATTAATAGTATGACGACGTTTGCAGCACTCATCGGTATGGCTATGGGTGGGCTGTTAGCTGAAGCATTTGGTGTAGTTAGTGCAATTCTTCTGTCAGGAAGCCTATTAACAATTGTAGGAATCGCGACATTTATTATAACAAGATTTTTAGAAAGAAGGGATCGAGTTGCCAAAGGTCACGGACGATTACAAGGAGAAACGACGTCGTGAAATATTGGACGTAGCAGAAAAGGTATTTTGTGAAAAAGGATTTGGGTCAACGACGATGACTGATATCGTTAATGAGACGGAATTTAGTCGCGGAGGAGTATATAAATATTTTTCAAGCACTGATGAAATGTTTCAAGCCATTATGGACGATAGAGATAAAAAATTTAGCGCTTACTTTAATCAACTTGCAAGTGACTACGAAACGATATGGCAAGCCCTTTGCTATTATTTAGATGAGTTCGAGGGCAATTTAAAAAGTCTTAAAAGCGAATTCGGCATAGTTCAATCAGAGTATTTTATTATGAGCTCAAGATACAAGGAAAGAGGACCATTTTTACAGTTAAGAGTGGATAGAAATATGAAGGTCTTAGAAGACTTTTTACAAATTGGTGTCGATACAGGTGAGTTCAAGCCAATACAACCGTTAGAGGCTATTGTGCTCTTTCTTAGCAATATTACAGACGGCTTATACTTACATACACATATGGTTGGCTACGAAAGAGCACATATTATTGAGCAATTTAAAGGCTTGAAAATGTACCTTACGCAAGCATTAGGGGTTGTTCAGAACTAGCTACTCGGTTATGTTATTGCTGCTGATAAAGAAATTCGTGAAGAAAATGATCTAAATGGTTAAGCTAAGAGCAATGTGACTAGGCATATGCTCTTTTTTGTGTGCTCTACTTGTTTATAAATATATAATGTTCCATTTTAAAAGTCTATAGGCTTTTTTGCGAACAGCAAATTGGATTTATGCAGCTGAAGTCTTTCCTTCTATAGAAGAAAAGATGCAACGATTACTAGATGTTTACGTGTTTTTCTAAGTTCCAAAATCAGCCTTTATTTATGCTTGACGTCTAATTCATGTGATGAGGAGTGATTGATGTGACAACAGACTATAAACCTATACTGACACTTGGCATAACGATGTTATTATTATTTGGCTGCAATAACAATATAGAGGATGGCATGAACGCAATATCAAGTAAAAAGTTTTACCAATAAATTTTTATGAAATAGCATTTGAGAGACAAGAAACGCCTTACAGTGATTACTTAGTGAGCAAAGTTGTGAATGAATCAGCTTTAGAAGAAACATGGGATTTATTCAATTTTGAAGATGAAATGCCACTTGTAGACTTTAACGAGAAGGCGGTTTTTTTCATTGGATTTCATGAGTCTGGCACTTGTCCATACAGCATAAAAAGTATGAAGCAAAGCTCTAATAACAAATCGATCACTGTTTCTTTATCCTCGACGAAGGGTCCTTGTACGAGTGATGCAACACCGAGAACATTTGTTATTGAAATTGATAAAGAAATGGCAAAAGAAATAGAGAGTGTTGTTATTGTTGAGGGCAGAGTAGAAACTAGCGTACCATTAGCAAAAAATTTATAAAAAAAGACTTTTTGGACCGCAAAAAAGCGTAGTGCTTTTTCACTGGTCATAAGTCTATTATCATACATCCATTATGTTGAAATAATAGTTTTTGGAAATGTAAGTAACGTGTTTACATCATTTTGCCACGATCATAAGTATGTTACATAAATAGATGACATTCTTCATGAAACGACAAAAAGCTTTAATAACGTCGTTCATTGACGAGGGCAGTGCTATTATGGCGATTGCTCTTTTTTTGTTTGCTTTGTGAAACTACTTTTATACTTTTGTGCGTTGACACCATAATGTTGTAAATGAGAGAAATAATGTATTTATATACAAAGATAGAATGGGTTAACCACCTTGTTTTAAACAATGAAAGCCCATGTCCAGTATATCTATTAATGATCTAGTATCAAACTATATGACTATAAAAATAACGTGGAAAAATGTATATTCATGTCTTTATAGGAGGAATTATTCAATTATGGCAAAATGTATTGAACAAATATTTTGAATTTTGTAAAGTTTACATGTGGGCTAATTTTGTATAGAAAGTTTTACAATTTTATGGTTCCAGATACGTTTGCAACTTCTATTCATATTTTTCACATTTGATTACTTTGTAAAATCCTTTGAAGGGGCTCACTAAAAAAAGAGAAAAGAGGAGAAAAATGAAAAAGAACAGAAAAATTGTTTCATCAGCACTAGCAACAGGATTAGCAATAAGTACGTTACTCGTTCCAGCAACAGGCAGTGCATCAGTAGAGGTAAAATCAGAAAAAGTGTCTAAAGAACAGAAGGAGAAGACAAAACAGCAGAAAAAGCTAGATAAGCTACGTGAAAAAACAACAAAACAAAACGGGAAATTTAAAGTGTCATGGGACGAAAAGAAGGGCGTTCCACGCCATGTATCTGGTAAACTATCAGATAAAAACGCCAATATTTCAAGTTTCCTTGAAGAGAATAAGGATGTATTTAATGTCGAGGCTGGAGAGTTTAATATTAACGATGTATCAACAGATGAGCTAGGTATGACACATTATCGTACGCAGCTAACTGTTGACGGAATTCCTGTATATGGGGCAGAGCTTCTCGTTCATACAGATGCTAATGGTGTTGTCACAGCTATGAATGGCCAGGTTGAGCCAAAGCTTGAGAATAAAAAATGGAGTAAGTCTGTTAAGCTCTCACAAAAGGATGCGATTGAGGTAGCTGAAGCAAGCTTAAGCTTTACACCTGATGCAGATACGTATACGACTGAACCAGCTTCCGACCTTTATGTATATAAGCATGAAAACAAATGGATGCCTGTTTATGTTGTTGAATTGCAATTCCTAGAGCCGTATTTTGGACGTGAATTTTTCTTTATTGATGCAAAGAAAGGTGAAGTTTTGAGGTCGTTTAACCAGCTCCAACATGCAGAAACGGTTGGAACTGGTACTGGAGTATTAGGTGATACGAAAACGATTAATACGTATGAGCAAGGTGGGACGTACTATTTATCTGATCGTACGAAGGCAAGTGGCAAAATTGAAACGTTTGATGCTGGGGATCAATGGGCAACTGGAACGCTTGTGTCCGATAGTGATAACAACTTCAATTCCTCTCGTCATAAAGCAGCAGTAGATGCACACTATTATGCGGGTGTCGTCTATGATTATTTTAAAGATGTGCATAACCGTAATAGCTATGATGATCGAGGTAGTGATGTCATTTCAAGTGTTCACGTTCGTGACCCTGATGCATTAAATAGACCGTGGAATAATGCGGCATGGGTTGGTACTCAAATGGTATACGGTGATGGAGATGGCACAACATTTACAGCACTGTCAGGATCATTAGATGTTGTTGCACATGAGTTAACACATGCGGTAACTGATTTTTCTGCTGATTTAGTATATGAGTTTGAGCCTGGTGCTTTAAACGAATCATTCTCTGATGTGTTTGGTATTATTGTCGAAGCTGGTTATGAAGGTTCAGTAGATTGGTTATTAGGTGAGGAAGTATATACCCCTCATATAAGCGGTGATGCATTAAGAAGTATTTCAAATCCAACGCTATACAACCAGCCTGCTCACTATGATGATTTTGTTGTATTACCAAATACTCAACAAGGCGACTGGGGCGGTGTTCACATAAATAGTGGTATCCCTAACAAAGCCTTCTATAATATCGCGACAACGATAGGACTTGATAAGTCAGGAGACATTTATTACCGTGCGTTAACAAGATATTTAACTTCACAATCTCAGTTTATCGATGCGCGTAACGCACTGTTACAATCAGCTGCTGACTTATTCGGTGAAGATGGTACAGAGTATAACGCAGTTGCTGATGGCTTTTCAGCAGTTGGAATCGGCGGTGGTGGTCCCATACCTAATGATACGTTTGAGCCAAATGATTCATTAAGTGAGGCTCACAGTATAACAAGTGGTGACATATACACTTCTTACATTTCTTCTTCAAATGACGAAGATTTCTATACGTTCACAACTGGTGGTGCGGGAGACATCACAGTGGATTTAACAAATGTTCCTAAGGATTACGATTTATATTTACTAAATGCTAGTGGTTCAACTGTAGCTCAATCTGAAAATGCAAGAACGTCGAACGAGTCGATTACTTTCTCAGCTTCTGGTGCTGATACATTCTATGTGAAAGTAATTGGCTATAACGGAGCGAATAGCACGAGCCCATATTCCTTAACGGCATCGTTCCCGGGAGAAACGACGACAGTAGGTGAATGGTTCTATGAAAATGCGAGCTATGATACACCACACCCATATTCTAACAATTTCACTGATACATTTACGTATCAAAAAGCAGGTGCCGAACAAGTAGCCATCCATTTTTCAGCATTTGAAACAGAGGCAAGATATGATTTTGTTCATATTACAGACGGAAGTGGTGCAACTGTAGCATCGTATGATGGTGCGCAAAATGCATTTTGGGTTGTAGTTGATGGTGATGAAATTAATGCGACATTAGATACAGATTTCAGTATTACGGCGTACGGCTATACAATTGATCAAGTCGGTTACTTCAGCGATACACCACTCGTACAAGGAATTGACCAAGAAGCCACAGAAGCATTTTATGATGAAATAGAAGAAGCAGATAAGCCTGATCCAGAAGCTTACGTTGCTCCAGAACGTGAGGAAAAAGAAGAAGTAAGTGAAGGCGAGGAAAGTGGCAACGAAGAAGGTAGCGAAGAGGAAGGTAACGGAGGAAACTAAGGTTAGCTAGAATATGCATATACCCTTTCTTATACTGACAACTTGAATAAATTGGCGGTTGGTAAGCCGTTTACTCAGACCTACAAGTACGTAACGTACTTGTAGGTTTTTTAACGTAAAGGGCTTTTTTAAGTTTGTAATTAAGGTACAGTTTTAAATCATTCTCTGTTGTACAGACTGCACTGACAACCTATTAGAAGGTTTTTTTGCTAATGCCACTTAGGTGAGAGTAGGTAGAAGTATTTTATGCGATGACCATAGATAAACGATGTAGTTATGGTTAAGTTCATTAAAATAGTAGAAGGTAGTAATTATTTTAATGAACAAAAGGTGCCTTGAACATAGCTGTAATACGTAATTCTTAGTACGAATATTAACAATTAATGCAAAAACATCCTTATGTATGCTTTTGAGCTATTTACCACATTAGAACAGCAAGTAATGGGTTTATGTTAGTAATTAATTTAATGAAGAAAAGTGCTACGGACATGAATGGGACAAACAACAATTAATGCGCATACAGAGTGACGTAGTCAGCCTATCTAATGAGTAAAAATACTATATTGTTTTATAAATATAACTATAAATATATTTATATAAGTCGTCAAAATAGTAAGATAAATAGAGAAATCCTTATAAAATGTGCAAATTTTGGCGAACCATGACAAATTATCAGATTTTTTGTCATGTATATTATTGTGATAATATATATATCCCGGGGCCTATAATTGAACAATATCTTTATGTGAATGTTTATTTCCACGTAAAACGTTCCGTAATAGGTGTAAGAGAAATTGCTAGTTAACTAGAACTAATTTGATTAGCTTCACTAATTCAGTTTATGTGTCTACCTTGAGTACGATTGTGATAGTTTTTTTATGCTTACATGGCTTGTCTGATTCAACATTGAGGTATAAATAGGTATCGATTTATATCCTAGTAATCACATAAATACTCTTGTGATTGACGATATGTCAATGCACGCACATATAGAGAAAAATTTATACTGAGAGGAAGAAATCTATGAAAAAGAGAAAAGTTGTTTCAACGGTTCTAGCAGCCTCATTAGTACTAGGTACTTTGTTAGTTCCAACTACAGGCACTGTTGATGCAAAATCACTTACAGAAAATTCGACAAAGAAGATCGACAAAAAAATAAAACAGCTAGAGAAGCTAGAGAAAATGAAAGAAAAATCTAACGGAAAATTCCGAGTTTCTTGGGATGAGAAAAAGGGTATTCCACGCTATATTTCAGGTCAACTATCAGCACAAAATGTTGATGTGCTAACATTCCTTGATGAGAATAGACAGGTATTTGATTTAGAAGCTGGAGATTTTACGATTAAGCAAACAGTAACTGATGATCTTGGTATGACGCAATATCGTACTCAGCTGACTGTTGATGGTATTCCAGTTTATGGATCAGAAATGCTCATTCAAGTTGATGGTGATGGTATCATCACTTCCATGATTGGTCAAGTAGAGCCAAAGCTTGAACAGAAGAATTGGCGTAATTTTGTGAAGCTATCCGCAGAGGATGCAATTCAGGTCGCTGAAAGCAAGTTAGCTTTTACACCAGAAGCAGACACGTATACGAAAGATCCCGCTTCTGACCTTTATCTTTATAAGCATGAAAATAAATGGATGCCAGTTTATATTGTTGAATTGCAATTCCATGCACCATACATTGGTCGTGAATTCTTTTATATTGATGCAAAAAAAGGAGAAGTACTACGATCATTTAATAGAATTGAACATGCTGCTGAAGTAGGGACTGGAACAGGCGTGCTTGGTGATGCAAAAATAGTGAACACGTTTGAACAAGACGGGACGTATTATTTATACGATACTTCGAAGTCTATGAATGGTGTTATCGCAACATATGATGCCGAAAATACTTTTAGCCCGTTGTTAAGAGTTAACCCGCAACCTGGTGTATATGTAACGGATGATGATAACGTCTTTGATTCAGCTACTCAACGTGCAGGTGTTGATGCTCACGTATACGCTGGAGTTGTATATGATTATTTCTTAAATAACCATAATCGTAACAGCTATGATAATCAAGGTGGTAATATTATTTCTAGTGTACACGTTGGCACGAACTATAACAATGCTGCTTGGACTGGAACACAGATGGCGTATGGAGACGGTGATGGATCACTATTTACATCATTATCCGGCTCATTAGACGTTGTTGCACACGAGCTTACACATGCGGTTACGGACACATCCGCTAATCTCATATATGAATATGAACCTGGGGCTCTGAATGAATCATTTTCTGACGTGTTCGGTGTACTCGTCGAAGCAGAACAAGACGGAGCAGCTGACTGGCTGTTAGGTGAGGATGTGTATACACCTGCTATAGCGGGAGATGCATTAAGAAGTGTTGCAAACCCGACATTATATGGACAACCGGATCATATGGACGATTTCCTCGTGAAAAACGATGAAAACGCACTTGATTGGGATTTTGGAGGGGTTCACACGAATAGTGGAATTCCGAATAAAGCATTTTACAATATTGCATCTGCAATTGGTCTTGAAAAAGCTGGCGATATCTATTACCGTGCTTTAACAACTCATTTAACATCGCAAGCTCAATTTATTGATGCACGAAATGCTTTATTGCAATCTGCCCAAGATTTATACGGAGCAAATGGGGTTGAATATCAGGCAATAGAAAGTGGTTTTACAGCTGTAGGAATTGATGATACACAAGCAGCTTCTAGTGACAATTTTGAGCCAAATGATACCTTAAGCACTGCACACGCTGTAGAAAGTGGAGAAATATATACATCTTATATCTCTTCTGCTGATGATTTAGATGTATATACATTCACTGCTGGAGCTAGAGGTCAAGTGACTGTAGATTTAACAAATGTACCAGATGATTATGACCTATATTTATTAAATCGTCGCGGAGAAACAATAACCGCATCACAAAATGTAAACACACTTGCGGAATCACTTACTTATACGGCATCTGCTGGTGAAAAATTATACGTAGCAGTCGTTGGTTATGATGGTGTATTTAGTACAAGCCCATACACACTAACTATTACTTATCCATAAAATGGCATAAAGTTATAGGTAGGTAAACCATATTGAACATACATGTCTAAGCCACCCCCCTCATATTTTCACATGTGAGGGGGACTTTTTATATAAAAGACGCTATTAGAAGCTTACTTTATCTAGTTCAACGATGGCCATCGTACATCTAGAAATACAAATTAATTTGTCCTGTTCATCCACAATTTTAATTTCCCATACGTGTGTTTTTTTACCTCGGTGTAACGGTGTACCGATAGCGGTCACAACACCACCTCTTTTGGCACGTATATGGTTTGCATTAATCTCGAGACCGACGCAGCCTTCTTTTTCCTGATCAATGAGGTTGAAAGCCCCAAAGCTTGCGACGGTTTCTGCTAGAGCTACAGAAGCACCACCGTGTAAAATTCCAAAAGGCTGACACGTTCGTTCATCCACAGGCATTGTAGCGACAGTGCGCTCTTCACTCACTTCTACTATTTCAATACCGAGATGACTGACTAACGAATGTTCAAAATTTAATCCGTTGCTCATGAATACTCCCCCTTATGCTCTTTCTTTTATTTTCACACAACTTATAAAAATTTACCAATTCTTTCACTCTCTTATCACATAAATTCACATATTTTAACAACAATTGTCGCATATTTGGTTGCTAGAATATAATCGAAACCTTATTTTGTATAGAACAGACAGCATGAAAGGTTATGAAATCATTTGCTCGATCGAGTCTTAATCATTTTAATGAAAGAGGAGTGTTAGTAATGTTAACCAAAAAGAAATTACTTGCAGGTAGCTTAGTCCTAGGGATGATGCTCCCGGCTTCTGTGTTTGCAGAGGAGCCTGTAGAAAGTGAACAATCAACGATTATTCAAGAAAATGAAAGCATTAACCAAATCTCAGATGAAGATAAGGCAACAAAAATTCTGGCAATTGTAGAAGCTCGTACTCCAGATCAGCTTGACGCATGGAATGCTGCGATTGAAGTACGCAAGGAAGCTAAAGAAAAGCTACAAGACAATCTTGAAGTGCAAAAGCAGGAGTTTGAAGACGAAAAACAACTCATAAAAGACCAAATAAAGAATGGTGAAATTGCTCGTGAAGAAGGGCAAGAGGCCATTAAGCAGTTATGCGAGGAATATAAAGCAAACAGGTCTGCACAAAAAGAAGAAAATGAACAGCTACACGAAGAGCATAAACAGCAGATGGAAGAATTGAAAGCATCTTTAGATAATGCAGTAGCAAATGATGATGAAGCTACAATTACTAGTACGTTATCAACGATGCTAGATGAATACACTGCATTCACTGATCAGCTAGAGAGTAATATAGCTGAATAAATTAGACAAATACAATTAGCAAACTCGTTCGAGCAAAGAGGATAACATCATAGTTTAAGTGAATATGTTACTTATAAGGAAAGTCCCGCTTTATTGATTGCGTGGACTTTCTTTTGTTAAATGTTGAAAAGCGATTGTATGATCATCTACCATAACATAATATCTTTTAAAAATGAGTTGGTAAGCTTGTTCATTTTGCTATAAGTTTGGTAGATCAGATGATGTTACTGTAATTCCCTTACCAAATATCTCAATATAATGGAGTAGGATAGCATTCTGAATTTATCCTACTTTTTTGTTCAGTCATTTGGTTTATATCAATTGATATATTGAGAGATGTCAGTATCGTAGGAAAAAATGTTTTGTAAGAAATTCCTCCATAAATATTCCGATAATGATGCTTATAATTTTAAATTGAAATGGCGAAACAGTAAGTGGAGTGTTTTTGATTTCTGCAACGCTTTGTTTAAATATCATTTATATTACCTCCCTACTCAACTCTTCTTTCACATCGAAATATAGCTCGTAACGTCACATACATTTGCTTTGCTGTTGTCACGATTCGTCCAAGAAAGAGAAGATCGATGCTATTAGGTTAGTTTTTTGAACAGCTTATTGCTGCATCGATTATGTAGTACCGCAACGTTATTTCACTTCCAACTACTTTAAATGTGTACTTATGTGTTATTAAACATTGCTGAACTTTTTTATGCTACTAAGGAAATATACTTGTTATTATAGGGGGATTATTTATAAACTAAAGGCATACCGTTAATAGATTGAGTGAAAAGGGATAGACTAAGTTTTGTAGCTATTGTTCCTTATGTGAAGTGAAAGAAGTTTGTAGTTCATTGACCACGAACCTTAGTTGAATGCATGTGTATTTAAACAAGCTTTTGAGTAAGGGTATAAAAGGGGTGTCTATATTGATAACGATTAAACGTTTAACTGAGTGTTCTGTAAAGGATGCAGTTACTGCTTGGAATGAGGGGTTTACAGGGTATTTTACCGATTTACAGATGACTATTGATTCATTTTTGAATCGACTTACACAGGAAGGTTTGTCTGCCAACTATTCAATTATTGCTTTTGATGATAAGGAACCTATCGGCATTGTCTTAAATGGCATAAGAAACATCAATGGTAAAAAGGTGTCATGGAACGGTGGAACAGGTGTTGCACCACAATATAGAGGTACAGGTGTAGGGAAGAAAATGATGGCAGCAACCATAGCAATCTATGAAGAAGAGGGTGTTGAAATCGCAACATTAGAAGCGATTAAAGAAAATGAAAAAGCGATTCATTTGTATAAAAAGCTTGGGTATGAGATTGAAGATAATTTGCTATTTATCGCCCATGAAGGGTCATTTGACTCGAATCCTTTTGAAGAACACCTAGCTACATACAACTTTATTAAAACTGTTCCACCAGCAGTTCAAAACCTATCATTTTATAAAAATATGTATTGCTGGCAAACACAGTTTAAGAGCGTGAGGGATGGAGAAGCATTCATTGCGGTCGATGATCATACTGGTGAAAGTATAGGCTATGCGTTATTTAAGCGTATTTTTAATGAAGAAGGCGTTCATGTCACAACAGCATTGTATCAGTGTGAAGCAGCACCTCATAGACATGACCGACAACAAATTAATGCAAGTTTATTATCGCAATTATTTGCTCCGTTTGATCAAAAAATAAAGCGAATTACAGTCAATTTAGCAGCTACGAATCAATCGGTAGTCTCATTTCTTGAAGAGGCTGGATTTGAGAAGAGCGTAGAACAAGTATATATGAAAAAAATCATGCTCGAAGAATAAGAAGAAGTAAGTAGATTATCTTTTAGTAAGAGAAAAAATTAATATGCAAAAGTCAAAAGCTTATAAGTGGGACTTATAAGCTTTTGCTATTATCACATAACATCACATCATTCCACAACATTTCTTCCATAATTATCAAATAAAATATATGTAAACATCTAGAAAAATCGGGTAGCAATAAATGATTTATATTTAGCTTATCGTACGTGTACGTAGCGTTGTTTGCGTAAATGATATTGCAATTTGTTCTTCATGTGAAGAGAAGCTCGAGGTTTATACAACAGCTATCGATAAGAGAAATGATGTCATGAGGTCAATTTTTAGGCATGTGTTTTTTTGCAAACATGCAGTAATTACAAAAATAGTCTAAGTAACATATAAGGTTTTGTATAGCCCCACTCGTACCCTACAACAATGGCTTAATCAACAGCTTTAACACGAGTCATACATTCATAAATAACTGCATTACTGCGATTGGAGACAGTACCCCGTTGTCGTAATGCATAAAAGCATTAGGGGACTGACCCGAAAAGGCGGTGAAGCATGAATACAGTTTTGTTAGTTGAAGATGAGGTGCCGATTGCACGAGTTCTTCGTGCGTACTTGAGTAAGGAAGGCTTTCAAGTGGAACATACGAAGAAAGGTAAGGATGCGCTTCAGGCATTTGAGGTACATAGGCCTTCACTTGTGCTATTAGACATTATGCTTCCTGATGTGGATGGCTGGCATGTCTTACAGATGATTAGGAAGACGAGTTCATGTCCTGTAATTATGATTACAGCATTAGGAGATATTAATCAGCGTTTAAAAGGGCTGAACAACGGTGCAGATGATTACATTTCAAAACCATTTGTTGCTGAAGAAGTAGTTGCTCGAGTGCATGCTGTATTAAGAAGGTCAAAGTCTATTGAAGATCACACGGTGAAGCAATTCGGAAATTTAGCAATCGACACAAGCTCACATCAAATTCTATTAAATGGAACTGAGGTTCACGTAACACCTAGAGATCTAGCATTACTCATATTTTTAGCAGAGCATACAAATCAAACATTTACGCGAGAGCATCTGATAGAGCAAGTGTGGGGCATTGATTATGAAGGAAGTGACCGAGCGGTAGATTTAGCAATTAAGCGCTTAAGAAAATCACTGAAAGAGTGGGATTCATCTGTAGGTGAAATTAAAACGTTACGGGGAATGGGGTATCAGCTAAGTGTTTATGAATAAAAATAAGCGCATTCCCTTATTGAACTATTTAGTAAGTAGGTATTTAGTTACTTTGATCATTGGGCTAACAGTGATCGGTATTGCTTCGGTTGTTTGGATTAAGGATGAAGCTATTAGAAATAAGTTAGAATTAGCACAATATCTCGTTGCAGATGTTGCAGACCGTTTAGTAACTGAAGATGGAAACATTGAAAGAATACAAGGTAGCTCTCCGTTGTTTAACCGCGTAATAGAAGAAATCATTCAAGATCCTAAAAGATTAAATCGTTTGGATATTAGATCAATGATCATAATTCAGGATGAAGATGGGCAAGTCGTTTATCCGAATTTTCCGCGTGGATTATCAACTATTTCTCCAGAAGAGCGTCAATTAAATTTGCTTCAAATGAATGAAGTTGAGAAAGTGGAATTCGATTTGTTAGGGTTGTCATATGTTATTTCGTCACCTATTGAATATGAAGATCGTTCCATAGGAGCAGTAGCCATCATTGTACCAGAAGAAGAATTTTCCTCAATGGGAAGACAAATGGATGAAGAATATCGTTTACTAGCTATTTTACTAGGAAGTTTAGCGATATTAGGCTTGATCATTATCTATTTGTTATCAAACAAGATTATATCCCCTATTCTACAAGTCTCTAAAGCTGCCAAACAAATTCAAGATGGGAATTATAATGTTCACCTAGCTACTGATACACAAGGGGAAGAACTTTATGACTTAATTGAATCATTTAAAGAAATGACTACCCGCCTTAAACAATTAGAGGTAATGAGAACAGAGCTGCTTGCAAGTGTGACACATGAACTGAAAACCCCCATTGCATCAATTAGTGGTTTAGTGCAGGCTGTGAATGATCAAATTGTATCTGGTGATGAAAAACAAGAATTTTTGGATATTACGTTAAATGAAGCACGCAGGCTACAGCTGATGGTGGAGGATTTACTTGATTTTAATTCATTTACTCTCGGCGAAATAAAAGTAAATTGTGAACAACTTGATATATATAAGTTCATACAGGAAATGACTGATCAATGGAAGATGACTAATGATGAACACCATCTCATTCAAGTCAAAGTTTTATCTTCTAAAAAACCTCTTTTTGCATACGGAGATCCATATCGTATGCAGCAAATCATCATAAACTTACTAAATAATAGTAAGCATGCATCCTCAAAAGAGATTGAAGTGAAAATATACGAGCCAAATAAAGATTTTATTGCGATTGATATCATTGACAGTGGATGTGGTATCCCTTTGGAAGAGCAGTCATTAATTTTCGAGCGCTTCTATAAAGGCAAAGTGCAAAAAAATACAGTGAGAGGTTTAGGTCTTGGCTTACCAATTAGTAAACTTCTTGCCAATGCTCAACACGGAGACTTGTTCTTAAAAGAGAGCTCAAATGACGGAAGTACCTTTACCTTATTACTTCCTATAAAAACAACGACCAAGAGGGAGGAGGATATCCCAAAAATCAACATTTGAAAAACCCCCACAATAATTAGCAAGTGGGGGTTGATATAAAAACGAGTTAAATTCTTATGGACAAAAAACAAACATCCACAGCTTAAATTTTCTGCATCAAGTGGGAAGTTCATGCTTTCCAAGCTGCAATTCCTCCAGCTAATTCTTACACCTTATAACCTTTATTTAGTTGGAGTATAGCTGCTTTTGCAGCAGTATTAAATTTCCTCAAGTTATGCTCCATATAATAATTTATCAACTTATAAAATCAGCATATATAAAAATTATTGGAGTTTAAATAATAAGTGGAATAATCACCGAATACATTATAATGAGTGTTCAAAAAAGGGACAGCAACTGAAGAGCAAGCAGTCGTAGAAAAGATACTCCGAACACTAGACGTATACGTACTTTTATCTTAGTACGAAAAGCAACAATTAATGCTCAAACAGTCTTTTGGAAGAACAACAATGAATGTGTTATCAGCCTTTTTGAACAGTTGTATATAGAAGAATTGTGTGAAGGAGGATATGATATGCAAATCCATGTTGTACAAAGTGGGGATGCTTTGTGGAGTATTGCACAGCGGTATGGTGCTGATATAAACCAAATTATTAAGGCGAACGGAATCAAAGATCCTAATGTGCTAGTTGTTGGTCAAGCACTAGTTATTCCTTCGCCGACACGCCAACACGTCGTACAGCCAGGTGAAGATCTTTGGAGAATCGCTCAAATGTATGGTGTCAGTGTCCAATCAATCATTGATAAGAATGCGATTGCTGATCCAAATCGTATTCAAATAGGTCAGTATTTAACCATCCCTGTAGCTTTACATCATGTCGTACAGCCAGGCGAAATGCTTTGGATGATTGCGCAAAGATACGGGGTAAGCGTTCAGGACATAGCTGTTGCAAATCAGCTTGCGAACCCTGATCTCATTTTCCCTGGTCAAGTGTTACGCATTCCAGAAAGTGTAAAGCAGTTAGCTGATGTAAATGCGTACATTACTAGAATGGGTGAAAGAGGTGTCGAGCTCGTTGATGAAGTAGGAAATCTACTAACCTATTTATCAATATTTGAATATGCGGTAAAAGAAGATGGTACGATCTCAACATTAAGTGATAAAGAAGTCATAGAGGCAGCTGAGAAATATAATATTGGTTCCTTAATGGTTATTTCGAACCTTTCTGGAGGGAATTTTGATTCAGACCTAACTGCGACGATCTTTGCAAGCGAAGAATTACAAGATACATTGATTACAAATATTTTAGAAACGATGAAGGAAAAAGGCTATGCGGGGCTGAATGTTGATTTTGAATTTGTATATCCTGAGGATCGTGAGAATTATAATAATTTTCTTCGGAAAACAGTTGCAAGACTTCATCCTGAAGGCTTATCGGTGTCAACAGCTTTAGCTCCGAAAGTAACAGGCACAGAGTCAGATTTACTTCGTGCTGCGCATGACTATCAGGCTCATGGCGAAATCGTTGATATGGTCTTTTTAATGACCTACGAATGGGGATGGTCTGGTGGACCACCGTTGGCCATAGCACCACTCAATTCGGTGAGAAAAGTATTAGATTACGCTGTTACTGTCATACCGAGAGACAAAATTTTGATGGGAATTCCTTTATATGGTCGAGACTGGAACATTCCTTTCGTCCAAGGTACGTCTGCGTCGACATTAAGTCCACAAGCTGCGGTAGAACGTGCAGGAAAGTACGGTGCTACTATTGAATATGATCCAACATATCAATCACCATTTTTTAGATATTACGATGAAGAAGGAGCACATCATGAAGTGTGGTTTGAAGATGCACGCAGCATTCAAGCAAAGCTAGACACAGTGAAGGAGTATCATTTAAGAGGCTTGTTCTACTGGGTTCTTGGATTGCCATTTCCACAAAATTGGTATGTACTTGATAGCAACTTTAAAGCTCACAAACATATTTAGGAAACATAATCGAAGTGTCATAATTGACGTGTAGACGTGTGGGAGTTTGTTACTGTTTGTACTAAAAATGAGCAGTATGATGAGTATTATGAGAGATAAATCATGGTCAAAGTAGAAATAATGTAACGCTAGCATGTATACGTACTTATATCATAGAGCGAAAAGCATCAATTAATACACAGTCAATTATAAGAAACTCTTAGCGATTTTTGTTAAGAGTTCTTTTGTTATGGTGTTTAGTACTTTCTCACTTCTCTACGGTGGTGGTTTCTAATTTCTGTTACAAGCTTAAAAACCTTTAAAAAAAATTTTAAACTATGCTAATTTTGTATTTTTATGTTTGTTAGACGTGCAAATAAGCCATTTTCACTTACAGAAATTGCATTTTCGACACGTTTTGTGTGATAAAAATGCAAAATTGGACATTTTACTTACATGCAACGGCTTAGGTATGATGGGACTATCAAATAAGAAAGGGGCTAATAAATTGATAAATCAGGTCATACTCGTTGGACGCATGACCAAAGATCCTGATATGCGGTATACGAATGATGGGACGGCTGTATTAAACTTTATTTTGGCGGTAAATAGAAATTATAAAAATGCTCAGGGTGAGATCGACACTGATTTTGTTAATTGTACGGTGTGGAGAAAAGCTGCTGAAAATACAGCGACGTATTGTAAAAAAGGGTCGATCGTTGGAATTACTGGAAGAATTCAAACGAGACGCTACGAAAATCAAGAACGGAAAAATGTGTATGTAACTGAAGTCATTGCTGAATCAGTACGGTTCATGGATGTTAAAAAACCTGAATCAATTGCAATTTAGTAGACACCCCCCAACAAATAGATCCTCGCTACACAATGCCTCTCATATTCTTCAACGATCCTCAAGACAAAAAGTTTCTTCAATGTATCTCCAATATAAAATACCAACCTATTTTGGTTGGTATTTTTTTGCGCATTAGGCTCTTCTTAAAAACTAAGTTACTATTGTTGTTAGCAATAGACAGAAGAAGTGCTATTATACACGCTTATATTTTAAAGTAGAAAAGATGTCACGAAATTTAGAGCTATACATGTATCTATTATTGTTCGAAAAACAACGATCAATGAGAAAATAATACTAATTCACGAATACTTACAATATATGTTCAACTGTAAACATCTCACTCATTAATGTTGGCAGCTGTGGAAACTCAAGTCTTATTTGCCAGAAGCCTACTCCACCTAATCCATACTCACGAACTAGCTTGAACTTTTCATTAATACTTTTAACATCCTCAAACCAGACGATACGTCTTTTGTTTTCTTCATCAACAAACTCGATCCATGGGGACGCTGATTCAACATCGTATCTAATTGGAATTTGATATTGCATTGCAATTTTTGTGACCGCATGTGATGATAGGGCACGTGCACTCATTCCTTGTGTGAACGGTACTGTCCAATCATAGCCATATAGAGCCGTTCCTAAAACGATTTTGTTTCTAGGAATTTGTGTAATAGCAAAATCAAGTACTGTGCGAACTCGTTTAATTGGCGCAATAGGCCCTGGCTGGCTGAATCTCCAATGCCAATCATATGCCATAATAAATACAAAATCCATTGATGGTGCGATTGCCTGATAATCTAGCCCTTTATGCCATGCTTCAGATTCCTTTGCCAAAACTGCGATCGTCGTAAGGTACCCATCCACTTTCATACGGTCGTTGAGCAATCTACAAAACTCGGAAAATGAGTCTCTGTCTCTTTCAGTTACAGCTTCAAAATCAATATTTACCCCAGAATAATTTTTACTTGATACGATTTGATAAATATTATCTATTAATCTTTGCGTATTTTCTGCGGATGATAATACTCTATGAATCATGTCTGCATTAAAAGCGGTGACCGTTGCTAATGGCGCAATTCGATTTTCACGTGCTGTTCGGATGGCACTTTCATCATCAAGGTCACTAAGATTACCGCCTTCTTGTAACTGATAATCGAATAAAGGGACATAATTAAGCCACGGTGCAAAGGTTGTTAATTCTTCTTCTAAAGGAATAGGATCTCTTAATGTTACATAGCCCATCTCGTCAGCTGTAATGATTGATTCATATCCAACACTGTCAGCTGAATAGCTAGGTATATTTGGAAGTGTCAGTTGCATTCCTGGATTGATCATATTCGGGTTCTGGATTTGGTTTGCATCTATTAATGCTTGCGTAGAAACATTCGTCATTTCGGATATTTTATATAAAGTATCCCCTTGCTGTACAATATAAACATTTTGTCTAATAAGAAGCGACTGACCAGGAACAATATTACCATTTTCTAAACCATTCACTCTCATAATATCTTGATAAGAGGCTCTAAATTTTTGCCCGATGGAATATATAGAATCTCCCTGCTTAACCGTGTATATAATCATTTCATAACCTCCCGAATGCTTCACATAATCAAACAACATCGTCTAATTCGCTCATAAAAGTACACAATAACCCATCTATCTTAAACTATTCATACGTAACAAAAATATGCCACTATTTTTGGGATCTTAAAGTGTTAAAGTTATAATAATTATTTTCATGTTGCGTGTTCATAACTTTTATTAAATGTTGCTAGAAATGGTTATAATACATACTAGATTACTATGCTAGGGAGCCCCCTGATGAGAGAGTGTAAAGATGAAGTTCTTAAAAGAGAGGAAAAGAATTAATAATGTAAGGACTTTCTCAATATACTAACCTTCGAACCTACTTGTCATTCGTGAGTTGAGGATATGTTGTTTTTTAGGCTCTTTTCGTAAACTTTGTTGCAATTTTTATTACAAATGGACAGTATGACGAGTATTATGAGAGCTCAATAATTCTATAAGTAAAAAAGATGCCACGAACGCTAGTTGACTACATGGTTCTATCTTTGAACGAAAAGCAACATCAATGTGAAAAAACAACACGGTTTTTGAAACATTCTCTTCTTTATAAACGTAGTAATTGTACATAAACCATATCTTTTATAACAAACGCATTCGATGATATTAAGAACACCTTTTTAATAAACATTTTATTGTAGGGAGTGCTTTAGATGGAAAAGAAAAGGGAATTAGGGGATTGGAGATTATTTTCAGCTCTTATTAAGGAGACAAAGCCATCCAAATTATTAATCTCAATTGCGATGGTGATGAGTATCTTCTCGACAATTGTTTCACTGGCGATCCCCCTTTTTACAAAAAACTTAGTTGATCAATTTTCATTGTCGTCATTTAATCAAATTCATGTCGTCTTGTTAATTGTAGCATTCGTCATTCAGGCAATTGCAGGAGGAGTTTCTCTTTATCTACTAAGCTATATAGGTCAATCTATCGTAGCAAAGATAAGGGAACGGTTATGGAAAAAGCTGTTAGTGCTTCCTATACGTTATTATGACCAAAACCGAACAGGAGACACAATAAGTAGAATGACTAACGATACTGCAGTAGTCAAGGAGCTAATCACGGATCACTTAACCAATTTCGTCACTGGCGTTATATCAATTATAGGATCTGTTGCCATATTACTGTATCTTGATTGGAAAATGACCTTGATAATGCTGCTGGTAGTACCAGTGTCCCTATTTATATTACTACCATTAGGGAGACAAATGTATAAAATATCAAAGGATTTACAGGATGAAACAGCAAAGTTTACAACTGTACTTAGTCAAGTACTCTCTGAAGTTCGACTTGTAAAAGTCTCTAATGCAGAATCTATTGAGCTTGAGAATGGAAGAAGGGGTATCAATAATTTATTCAAGTTTGGGTTGAAAGAGGCAAAAGTACAGGCTTTAATTGCACCTTTAATGTCGTTTGTGTTAATGGCCTTACTCGTTGTTATTATGGGATATGGTGGTTTGAGAGTGGCATCAGGCGCATTATCTGCCGGAGATTTAGTAGCATTTATCCTTTATTTAATCCAAATTATTATCCCGATGAGCCAATTTACAGCATTCTTTACTCAGCTTCAAAAAGCAATGGGTGCAACAGAACGGATCATTGATATCTTAAACCATGATGAGGAGCACGTAACGAGCGGGTCAACTGTTACAAATGTTGATCAATCAATAAATGTGAGAAACCTTACTTTTTCATACGAAAATGGGGAGGATATTTTAAGGGATATTAGTTTTTCAGTAAAAGCAGGAAAAGTGACAGCCATTGTCGGACCGAGTGGTAGTGGAAAAACGACATTATTTTCACTTATTGAAAGGTTTTATAAACCGTCAAATGGATTCATACAACTAGGGGAAGAGCCGATTCATCAATTTTCTTTAAAATCATGGCGTAATCAGATTGGTTACGTATCTCAAGAAAGTCCGATTATCGCAGGAACAATTAAGGAAAATATCATTTATGGAACGGAAAATGAAATAAGTGAAGCTGAATTACGCAGAGCAGCACAGATGGCATTCGCCGATCAATTTATTGAAGAACTTCCTCAGAAATATGAGACGGAAGTTGGGGAGCGTGGAATTAAGTTATCCGGAGGGCAAAGGCAAAGAATTGCAATTGCTAGAGCACTATTAAGGGATCCGAAAATATTAATGCTTGATGAAGCAACGTCTAGTTTAGACAGTAAATCGGAGATTGTCGTACAGGAAGCATTGAAAAATTTAATGAAAGGTAGAACGACATTAATTATTGCACACAGGCTATCTACCGTTGTTGATGCTGATCAAATTATCTTTATAGATAAAGGCATTATGACCGGTAAAGGTACACACGCTGAACTATTTGAAACGCACAACATGTACCGCGAATTCGCGACACACCAGTTGGGGGTCTGAACAAATAGACCTATACCTTTAAATCCTTACATGAATGAAGTGAATGGGGTCGCGGTTGAAAGACCTTATTCCTTTTTCATGATATGTACAGAAAGCAGGGCAACTAAACTAGAGCAATGTTATACGGAAATACGATTTAGATTCTTGAATCTCGATAGAAGAAACACCATATATACCATAACAACCTTATACAATTCTATCTTTCCATAGAGGGTTGTCTGATGGTTTATAAGATTGAAATAAAGACTCCATTTTTTCCCCATCCAAAGAGTAAATAGGAGTTTGTGAGTTTGTAACGAGTGATCTGTGTAAGTTTTCTACAGGGTACGAGCTTTCATTAATAGACAGTTCACATGTTATTTTATCTTTCACACGCTGAATTTTAGGGAAATCTTCTAACCGCTCCTCTAGTAGGAATGGTTGAGCTTTTTTCATTTCAGATAATTGACATCTCCTGAGAATTTTAATAAGTCTAGCCAGTAGGGGATAGTAATGATCATTGATAAGAATTGCTCGAAATTTTCTCCAACTTTTCCGGCTTGACCCTCTGAGTTAATGTAATAAACTGGTAGGTCTTCTAACCCTTCATTGTGGAGTAAAGCGAAAATACCTCCTGATCCATCCTCAGCTATAATCATTGTTTCAACGCTAGTTTCAAAATGGAATTTTTTTACGTCGAGATTGGGTGTGATAATCTCCAAATCAAAATATTCCATCAATATATCACATATATCTCTATTTTTTTCAATCGTCTTTAACAATTGAGGTATTTTCAATTGAGGTATTTTCAATGAAGTCCCCTCCTAAATATGATATGTACTTAAGTGGATTCTAGGTTTTTCATATAAATCCTTTATTGTAATCAATTTTTATACTGAAGGTATTTGTGTGAAGTTGAAAACGAACGGTTGTTTGTGAAATGGATATAGGTTACAATTCCATTTGAAAGGGGAACATATCGTACACTAATCGTAATGACTATTGTTCACTATATGTTTTAAAACGAAATCATATCTATATCAATGGAATTTCTTATAGGCTGTATCGCATTGCTTCCTGTTTATCAAAGGCTCTTTTCGTAACCTTTGTTTCTTTTGTTCACTTACATTTGAGTAACTATTGTGTATGATATTTTAGTCTTCAGAGAAGAAAAGGCACCTAAATCTAGTTGTGTGTGTTTACTTCGTAATACGCAAAACAACATGGTGAATAGAGCACTATTAGTAAAGCTTTCTTAAGCTTTATACCTGCATTATGTGGATTCATTTTTTTGAAATACTGACCGATAATAGATGTAATAATATTGCTATGAAACTTATCATACAAACTATTAATAATCTTATGAACATCATTTTTTTATAACTATCAATTTTAGCTAGGTTTCAGATTTATCATTGAAAAAACATTCTAACAAAATAAGTTAACATCATTATAGAAAGGATTACTGTTAAAGTGAAATTGATCCTAAAAAATACTATCCCTTATATAATTATCATTTGTCTATGTTCTTTAGGTTTATACTATACGAGCAATCCCAACAATATCCCTAATTCACTATTGGGATCTTTTCACTATATTACATATAGTATATTTATCGTGCTCATATGCTTCAGCTTTTGGTTTAACAAAGTGAAAGCATTTTTGGTAGGTATTTTACTTTTTATTGCTTTATTATGTATAAACTATTTATCAACTCCTTCACCTGCTTTGTTAATTGAAATTTTTGCTATCATTCTGCCATTAAATATAGCTATTGTGGCACTTATTAAAGATGGTGCTGTTTTTTCTATTCAAGGTCGTATAATGAGTATAATTTTATTATTAGAAGCTGCTATATTCGTATGGTTATTTCGAAATAGAGGTGAACAGGCCTTCCGTTTCATACTCGATTATGAGTTACCAATTAGTAATTTTAATTACGAGAATATGCCACAGCTTTCAATTGTATTATTTCTATTACTTTTATCGACCCTAATCATTATCAACATAGTAAATTATTCTGTTGAAAATACTTTCCTATTAGGAATATCTATTTGTTTATTTTTAGCCTTTCATTTCCAAGATAGAGTATTAAATTTAGAAATCTTCTTTTCACTTAGTGGGCTGTTATTAATATTATCTATTATTAATAGAACATACTCTATGGCATATATTGACGAACTTACTCGTATTCCATCGAGAAGAATGCTGAGAGAAGATTTAATGAAACTGGGAGGTAAGTATTCAATAGCTATGCTGGATATCGACTTCTTCAAAAAATTTAATGATAAATATGGTCATGACGTTGGTGATGAAGTATTAAAACTAGTAGCTAGCTGTTTACAAAAAGTAACCGGTAATGGGAAAGCTTATCGATACGGTGGAGAAGAATTTACGATCATATTTCCTAGAAAGGATATAAAAGAAGTTATTCCGCATTTAGATGAATTAAGAAAAAAAATCTCAAAACAAGAATATGCTTACAAGAAACAATACAAAAATGGTAAATCGACCACTCAAAAATTAAAAGTAACAATAAGCATTGGGGTCGCTCAAAGAAATGAAACAAACAAAGCAACTGATGAAGTCATTAAAGCGGCTGATAAAGCTTTGTATCGTGCAAAGAAAAAGGGGAGAAATTGTGTTAGTAAATAAAGTTAAGCATGATCATTATTAAATAAGAGAGGATGAAAAGAATACTATTGATAAATGACAGTATTTCTTATTAATCATGATTAAGGCAAAAGAAGTTTTACATAGAAATTTCATGAAAGATGCTGATAATGCAAATCATATGAAATTTGAATAAATATGCACAATAAAGGTTTTTTTTAGTGGGAAAATATGCAGAAAAAATTATTTTTTCGAAAATTTTTGTCGCCTAATAATATTTTTTATTGTGACCTTTAACTTATGGTGGCTAGACTTGAAGTGGAGAGAAAATACTGATTTGACAATGTTTATCCTATTATAAAATAATAATAATGGAGCTATTGGTGATAAGCCGTAATTATTTTACGGCCTGTTATACCCATTAAAGTCTGAATAATTTGAATTATTTCCATTTTCTGGTTTGACTAAATATTTATAAGGAAATAGAATAATAGTATTCCTTATAATAGTAACAAAGGAATTTTTTTTACCTATTATAATTAAGAAAGGGGTTATTCGGTGAGGTTTAAGAAATTATTTCTCATGATTACGACATTTTTCCTCATTATGTCCAATGTTTCATTAGCGACAGCATCTCCATATCAAGCTGAAACAGATGCGACCGATGAGAAAGTGTTAGATCCAAATGAAAAGGTTCGTATTATTGTAGAGTTAGCAAGTGAGCCAAGCATAACTTATGCCAACAAAGCAAAAGTAAAGTTTGGTGATTTAAATGACAATAAAAAACAAGAATTAAAGGAAAAGGTTATGAAGGAGCAACAATTTGTTAAGTCAGATATTGCTTCTAAATCAATAGATTTTGACTATGAAGAGAGTTTTACAACAATACTCAATGGTTTTAGTGGAGAAGTAGAATATCAATCTATTGATAAAATTAAAGCCTTAAGTAATGTTAAAAATGTTTACATTGCTAATGAATATTCACGACCTGTAGTAAACGTGAATAAACAACCAAATATGATTTATAGTAAGGACATGGTGTCTGCACCTGAAACATGGGAAGATTATGGATACCATGGTGAAGGAATGGTAGTTGCTGTATTAGATACTGGTGTTGATCCTAGCCATAGAGATATGGTGTTAAGTGACGGCACTGCTCCTGCATTAACGCAAGAAGGTGTTGCAGAACTCGTTTATCAACATAGTTTAGCAGGGAAATATTTTACTGAAAAAGTACCATACGGATACAATTATGCGGACAATAACCAGGAAATTCTTGATTTAGGTCCCGGTGCTTCATACCATGGTATGCACGTTTCTGGAACGGTAGGTGCAAATGGTGATGAAGAAAATGATGGCATTAAAGGAGTTGCACCAGAAGCGCAAATCTTAGCTATGAAAGTATTCGGTAATGATCCTGGATTAACTGGGACATACAGTGATATTTTCATAAAAGCCATTGATGATTCTATCTCACTAGGTGCGGATGTCATAAATATGAGTTTAGGAGATTCAGCACAATTTAATGATCCAGAAAACCCAGAAAAAGAAGCGATAGAAAGAGCTGTAAATAGCGGTGTCCTTGTTGCTGTTTCAGCTGGAAACTCAGGACAGATTGGGTATGGATATGGCGCGTTGCCTTTTGGTGCTAATCCTGATATAGGAGTTGTAGGGTCTCCGGGATTATTTCCAGAAACTCTTCAAGTAGCAAGTATTCACAATGATTATATAGATCTTGATGGATTTAAATATGAAGCTAGTGATGAGACTGGCGAAATCTCATTTATGTCCTCGTCATCAGTTCATCCAGATGATTTAACTAAGAAAACATATGAAGTGGTATACGCAGGGTTAGGTCGTAAACCAGGGGATTCGGATGTTGCTCCATCGGCTGATGACTTTGTAGGTTTAGATCTTAATGGAAAGATTGCATTGATTCAGCGTGGTGAAACGTTTTTCGTTTCAAAAGCGTTAAATGCACAACTAGCAGGTGCAGCTGGCGTGATCATCTATAACCATTCACCAGGTTATGTATCGATGGTATCTGATCCTGAAATTACTATTCCACAACTGTTTATTCTTCAAGAGCACGGAGACATATTGTATAGTCTATTAGATGCAGGTGAGGATGTTTCAATAACTTTTACTGGAGAAAAGATTACTTCGGTAAACCCACAAATAGGAGAATTAGCAGAATCAAGCTCATGGGGAGTAACGCCAAGCCTTGATTTTAAACCTGAAATTACTGCACCAGGTGTAAATATTCTTTCTACATTTCAAGATGATAATTATGGCTTGATGTCTGGTACATCTATGGCATCTCCACATGTTGCTGGCGGAGCAGCGCTAGTATTGCAACGTGTAAATGAACAGTTTTCTGTAGATAGTACAGAACGCGTTCAACTTGCAAAAAATCTATTAATGAACACAGCGGTAGTCATTGATGACAAAGGTGATTTCAATAGCTATGGTACTGGAAATGGATATTCTCCTCGTCGTCAAGGAGCAGGCTTGATGAACCTACATGGCGCTATGAGTACACCTGTAGTTGTTACAGAAGTCGAATCAGGTGAAGCTAAGGTTGCCTTGAGGGAAATTGGAGATAAGACAACATTTACTTTAAAAGCTGAAAATGTTTCGAATGAAGAAGTAACGTATCGTTTAGAAGGTAGTGTATTAACTGATCTAGTGATGGAAGGCGTAAATCAGCTTGAATCTCAAGGTATATATGTTGATGGCACAATAAGTGAGGAGCAGCCTTGGACGGGTGAATTCCCAATCACATTTTCTTCAACTCATATTAAAGAAGAAGCTGGGGAACTGCTTTTAACAGTACCTGCAAAGAATTCGGTGACATTTAATGTGAATGTCGACCTAACTAACACGATTGATTGGGTCTCAAACCTACCATTGGATGAAGTATTCGAAAATGGCTACTTCGTTGAAGGTTTTGTTAAGTTAGTCGATACGAATGATGTGAACCCTGAGTTAAGCATACCTTATGTCGGTTTCCATGGAGACTGGGACGCAGCACCTGTTTTAGATGAGTTAAGTGGATCAGAGCAGTCTTATTATAGTGTAGCAGGTCTCGTGTCTGATGATATTGAAATTGAAGAAGTAGAAGGAGTAGAAACACCAATATATAACTATTTAGGATATAGTCCAGTTGATGGAATCGTCCATGGAGATAATTTGGCGATTTCTCCGAATGGTGATGGCTTCAATGATGCGGCTATACCATATTTAACATTTTTAAGAAATGCTAAGGAAATAGAATTTTCTATTTTAAATAGTGACAAAGAAGTGATTCGTAAGCTAGCAACATCTCAACATGTTAAGAAAAATCTCTTCGATAATTCTGGGGATAAATTAGCTCACTTATTTGAAGATGCAGCTTGGGATGGAACAGCTAATAACAAGCAAGTTGCGGATGGGTTATACTATTACGAAATAAAAACAAAAATTGATCACCCAAATGCAGATTGGCAGACTCTTTTACTTCCAATTTATGTTGATACGTACAGCCCTTCTTTAATCGTTTTATATGATGAAGAGTACGGTAACTTATCCATAAAGTCGATTGAAAATGGATCAGGCGTTTCACATTATGACGTTCAAGTAAATGGTAGTAGTGTATTAGAGGAACCTTTAGCTAGTGATGTTACAACCTATCGTTTAAAAGATGTAGGAGAAGATGATACGATTAAAGTCGTTGCCTATGATTATGCAGGAAATATGGTCAATAAGGTAGTAACTTCAGATGAGGTGATCCCATTTGTCGTAGTTGATTCACCAGCTCCACTTACTCCAGTAGCGTCAAGAACTGTTCCTGTTACTGGAAGTATAAGTGATGATGCAGAAGTCCAGGAGCTAAAAGTGGATGGAAATATAGTCGATTTTACTTGGGATGCTGAGAAAAATCAGTACACATTTGCTACAGAGGTTCGATATGAAGAGGATGGTTTTCACGACATTTACTTCAGCGCAGTTGATAGTGAAGGGAATGACATCTCTTTTAGAAGAACAATAATCGTTGATACAACGGCTCCAGTTTTGGATATTGAAGTACCAACTTTTGTTGATACTGAGACTGCATTACTTAAAGTAAGCGTAGCAGATAATTTCGATGAACTTAAATTTTATATTAATGGCAATGAAGAGTATAAAAATACTCTAAAAGAGCCTTTTGAAATGAGAAGTATTGCATATGATACTGAAAAAGAAATTCAGCTTGAAGATGGAAAGAATACAGTTGTGTTAAAGGCTGTTGACCTCAGTGGGAACGTAACTGAAAAAGAAATCACCATTTATCGTGGTATTGAGGAAGTAGAGCGTTTTACAGATGTCTCACCATCTTATTGGGCTTCAAATGAAATTGATTTCTTACAGCGTTTAAGTATTATTACAGGTGCTGATTCAACTTCATTTATGCCTGATAAACAAGTAACACGTGCAGATGCAGTTGTTTGGATTGTAAACGCGTTACAATTAGATACAAATGGAGTGAATGAACCAAATTATACAGATGTTCCAGTTGATCACCCTGCTTATAAAGAGATTGCAGCGGCTACACAAGCCGGCATCATATTAGGAAGTAACGGTTCATTTAAGCCAGAGGATACATTAACCCGCGCACAAATGGCAAAAATACTTTCATTAGCTTTTGAGCTATCAGCTGATTATGATGCGCAATTTACTGATATACAAGCTGGTCATTGGGCAGAAGACTATATTAATAGTTTAGCAGCTCATAAAATTACTACTGGTAAAGGAAATAACACATTTGGTCCTGGAGAGGAAACAACAAGAGGCCAGTTAGCAGTATTCTTGGCTAGAGCAATTAATGATAGGTTTATACCTTAGTACATCACACAACATAGCTTAAATTAAATAAACCCTATACAGTAGTCGTGTTAAAAAGGACTACTGTATAGGGTTTTTGTAACAATTTAGTTATTACTTGCTACGTCAACAATTCTTCCTTCAACAACTGGGCTTACCGTTTCACGGCTCATTAAACCTTCTTCTACAACAGAATATAATGTGAACCCTGTGTTAAACATTTCTTTGTTAGCGAACATTTCATATCCATCTCCGCCAACTCCAACGAAGTCATTTGTTGCTAGCTTGTAAGTTTTTGATTCATCAAGTAACTCTTCGCCAACCTTCACTTCTAATACACGTTCACCGGCTGGTTTAGTAGAATCATAAGTGAATGACATACCAGCGATTTGTGCGAAGCGTCCTGCACCTTCTTCAACACCACTAACACCATGCTCTAATGCTGCTTTTAACTCTTCACCAGTTACATCAATTACGACTAATGTGTTAGGGAATGGAAGGACAGTGTTTAGCATTTTCTTCGTAATGTCACCAGCTGGTATTTCATCACGAATACCGCCACCATTAGTTAAAACAACATCAGCATTGTAACCATCAATCGTTAATGTTTTCTCAAGCATAATGTCAGTAATTAAGTTTCCTAGATTTGTTTCTTGAGAGCGAATTAAATCACGAGCACCATCTAAATGAACATCAGTAGTAGCAATTGTAACATTTAATTTTTCATCAATTTCAGTTACAATTTTTTCAACCATTGCAGCTACTTCAGGATCAGCTTCAACTGTTTCATCATATTCTACTAACCCGCCATCGAATGCAATGACCTCATCGTTGTAATAGTATAAGTCTGCACGGCCTAATGATTTACCGTATTCCCAATCTTGAACAATATACGTACCATTCACTAATTCAGGTTCAGTAAGTGGTGTATGTGAATGTCCTCCTACGATTAAATCGATACCATCAACAGCTTCAGCGATTTGTCGGTCAACTGTCACACCTACGTGTGAAACGACAATGACGTTGTCAACTTGCTTCTGCACTTCAGGAATTAATTCTTTTGCTACTTCAACAGGGCTCTTGAATGTTAGCCCAGCAACATTATCTGGGTGAGTCAATACAGGTGTATCTTCAGCAACAAATCCAACGAAGGCAAACTTTTTACCAGCAACTTCTTCATAGTGAACTGGAATTAATAATTCCGTTCCGTCTGGCTTAAATACGTTTGCAGAAATCATTGGGTAGTTCAATGCATCACGTAGCTTTAATGTTTGCTCGTAACCAAAGTCAAATTCATGGTTTCCAGCAGCCATCACATCATAATCCAAATAGTTTAAGATAGGTAGAAGTGATTCACCTTTGTATTCATTCGCTAACACAGTTCCTTGGAACGTATCTCCACCATCAAGCAATAAGAAATTTTCGTTTTCAGCACGCCATTCGTTAATTAATGTAGAGATTTTTGCATAACCATATTCTCCACCGAAGCTATTTTCTTCAATGTGACCGTGAATATCATTTGTATGTCCGATTGTAATATGGTTAACAACAGCTTCTCCAAGTGCTGTTAAAAAGTCTTCTCTCGTTACTTTTTTGCTATTTTCAAGAGCAAGCTCGTATCCTAGCTTACTAGCGATCTCTGTAACTTCATCAGAAGAAAGCTGTTTATGAGGAAATTTCGCTTGGTCATCAGAAATTGCATCATTTGATTTTGCCCATTGTATATAATCTTCAGCAAAGTTCTTGCCTGTAGATTCTTCTAGCCCTTCAACACCTTTTGTTCTAGCAAGAAAGATAAGAGTATCTGCTAGCTTAACGTGTTGATTCAATTTATAGTTTCCAGATTGATTACCCTTTAAAATACTTTCTTCTTTCATCCAATCAATATGATTTACTTCAATGGCTTCCGCAAAAGTAGTACTAGCAAACAAAGATGTAGATAGAGCTACTCCAGCTAAAACGCTTCCAACTTTACCAAATGTCTTCATATATTCTCCTCCAATCGAAAGTTAACTTAACTATTAAAACTCTCAAACACTCTCTATTATAAGAAATTCTATAGATTTCGACAATAAAAATTTTATACTAACAACATTTACCTCATTCTAGAAAAAATATGTAAGTAACCTTAAGTATGGATAAAATACCAAAACAATGGCTTTTTGACATTTATAAACTATGTGCTATATTAATAGAGCGATAGAAAAACGGTTTAATAAAACTACATATGAGGTGAACTTTAATGAAGAAAAAGTTGACAACGCTTGTTGCATCTTCTGCTCTAGCTTTTAGTCTGATAGGGACAGATTTAGCTAAGGCAGACACGAACTTTGATGCAGTCAAATTAACTGATATTAATCTAATGCAAACAAAAGGTATTGTAAAAGGTTTTAGTAACGGTGACCTTGGTGGTGACCAACTGGTTACTCGTGCACAACTTTTAATCATGTTAGATAGAGCTGGTGAACTTGGGGAGGAAAAAGCTGAGTTATCTTTTAAAGATGTTTATACCCAAGAACATAAAGATGTAGTAGCAAAAGCAATTGCTGCTAATCTAATAGAAGGCTATTCAGAAGCTGAGTTCGGCCCGAATGACACAGTGAATAAAGAGCAGTTTGCCAAAATTATTACTCTAGCATTAACAGACGGTAATATGCCTACTGTAGATGAGAGTGTCTTAAACAATTTTACAGATGTAGCTGATATTTCAGATTGGGCACGTCCTTATGTGGCTTATTCACTTCTTGCAGGAGTATTCGATGTGAACAACGGTGAAGCGTTTGGCGCGAAGGACAACCTTACTCGTGAAGAAGCAAGTGATGCATTAAAGCCAGTAATTTTTGATGTTATTGATATTCTTTCAACGAATGATATTCATGGGAATATTGAGTTTGATGAAGCAAAACAACGTGGCGGTATGGCTGTTGTTGGTGGAATCGTTGATGCATTCCGTTCAGTAAATACAGACGGAACAGTCGTGCTTGATGGTGGGGACATCATGCAAGGAACACTGATCTCAAATTCATTTGAAGGTGCTTCTACAATTGACACGTTAAATTCAATTGAATACGATGCTGCTGCAATCGGGAATCATGAATTTGACTGGGGAGTCGATGTATTAAAAGAGCGTATTGCACAAGCGCAATTACCGATTATGGGTGCAAACGTGTTTGATGAAGAAACAAATTCGCGTGTTGATTGGGCTGAGCCTTATGTGATTCTAGAAAAAGGTGACTATAAAATTGGTGTCATTGGTTTCGCTACACCAGAAACAAAATCTACTACACTTTCAACACATGTAGAAGGTTTAATATTCCCAACACCAGCTCCGATTGCTGAAGAGCTAGCGAAGGAATTAAAAGATCAAGGTGTAGACCTTATCTTTGTTACATCTCACTTACCGGGATGGGCTGAGGAAGAAACGAATGAAATCGTAGGTGAATTAGCAGATTTAGCTGATGCATCAGCTGGGTCTTTAGATGCGATCGTTGGTGGACACTCACATAAACGTGTGGCTGGTATTGTTAATGGCATTCCTGTAATCGAAGCTGATAAATATACGAGAGCAGTGGGTCATATAAAGTTATTCGTTGATAAAGACAGCAAAGAAGTTGTTTCACAAGAAGTAGGCTTGCTTGAAACAAATATTAATCTTACTGCTTTAGACGCAGATACTGATAGTATTGTAAAGGACTATCAAACGAAAGTGAAAGAAATAGAAAATGAAATGGTTGGTAGCACAAACGGCGAGTTAACTCGTGATTACTCTGAGGGTGATTTTGGGGTAACCCAATTAGGAAATATGATTACTGATGCAATGCGTGAAAAAGCAGGAACTCAAATTGCTTTCCAAAATTCAGGTGGGATTCGTGAAAACATCGATGCTGGAGAGATTAATTACGGTGAAGTATTTAAAGTACTCCCATTCGATAACTATAATGTAACATCTGATATGACTGCTCAGCAGCTGAAAACTATTCTTGAAGGTCCTGAAGACAGATTACTTCAAATACAATTCTCAGGTTTAAAAGTAGTGATTGATGATGCTCGTGAGCTTGGTGATCAAATAGTTGATATTACGTTAACGGACGGTACACCAGTTTATACTAATGGTGAGTTTGCAGAAGGTACGTTCTCTGTTGTGACAAACAACTTCTTGTCAACAGGTGAAGGAGATGGCTATGCTGCGTTTGGAGAAGTAACATGGACTGACTCAACTGACTTCCAACGCGAATTATTTGCTGATTATTTGCGTGCTATGACAGAAGAAGTTGATGCAGCATCGATCATGGATGATCGCTTCATGAAAAATGAATAGATTTGTTTTAAGGGGTTGCTAGTTTACTAGCAGCTCTTTTTTTTATTTCGGTTAACCCCACACGTCCCCTATTTTTGTTATTTTGACGTTACCCAAACACTATGTCCGTATTAATATAAAAATAATTGCTTAGGAAATAATTTTGTGCTTTATGTCGTTTTTTGATTGTAGATTAACAAACTATTCATTCAAATAACTACAAAGGTTGGTATAATAGAAAATAAAAGATTAGGGAGTTCTTTATGAAAGTTTTGTTACATTTACTCATTTTAAGTGTATGTTTATTTGTTACTACTATTAATACAAGTGCCGAGGAAAAAGCTGATGAGTGGCTGTTATATTTCGACAAAAAGGCAGATTTAGATAGATTCTTAGAGAGTCATGGACAAGGTGTTATAAGTATTGAAAAACAAATAGTAAAAGGGTCGTTTACAGAGTATGAAATACAAACAATTCAACAAGAAGGGTTTGTAAGTTTAGTAGAAAAGAATTATTCGAAAACTGCAGCGCTAGAGCTTAGCCTCTCTGATCCACTTGTAGTGGACCAATGGGGATTGGACAAAGTGAACGCAGAAGATAGTATGGCTAACTACTCTACTGCAAGAGATAATTTAATGATTGGAAATGAGATCATTACGCCTGAAGGAACGATAACTTACAACAATCAATCGTTGGAACAAACAGAGTTTACTATAGTCCTTGGTAGTGAAACTATTTCCAGACTTTCCATTGAGCTTGAACATGTTGAAGATATATGGCAGCTCGAGGTGTTCAATAGTAGTGGTGAAAGAATTGCAATGAACGAAGGTAATTTGCAAACGCTAGATGTGCTTATACCAAGAGATGATGCCTTTGACTCGATAAAGGTAATGGTCCAAACAAAAGGGGTTTGGAAGAAGAAGCCAGTCATTAACAACATCATTGGTGTGAATCATTTGTTAATTGCCGTAATTGATTCAGGTGTATCACAACACGAGGATTATTGCGGGAATGTATTATATAGCTTAGGAAAGAATTATACTAGTGACGATGAATATGTAGATGACGAGTACGGGCACGGCACACATGTTACAGGGATTTTAGCTGCATGCTCCGATAATGAAGTAGGCGTTACAGGTATACTGGCAAATGCACCTGTTGATATCTTACCGTTAAAGGTATTAGACAAGTACGGTAACGGAAGTGATTATGAACTAGGCGTAGCGGTGGATGATGCCGTTCAATTAGATGTTGATTTGATTAACCTTAGCCTTGCAGGAAAAGGAGAAACTAAAATGCTTCGCGAAGCAATTGAGCAAGCAATTCAACAGAACATTGTTGTCGTAGCAGCTGCAGGTAATTGGAAAACAACAACTGACAAAATTTATCCCGCTTCTTATCCTGGAGTCATTACTGTTTCTGGTACAACATCATTTAATAGGATTATTTCTATTGCAAATTATGGCTGGGAGGTAGACATTAGCGCACCTGGCTCAGATATCTTAAGTACATATAAAGATAATTCATATAAAACTTTATCAGGTACATCGATGGCTGTGCCATACATCTCTGGAGCAGTCGCCTATATGAAGCTTGATAATAATCAGTTAGACGTATTACAAATAAGATCAAAGTTGCTAGCAACTGCGAGGGACTTAAACATTGATGGTTATGACATTTATTCCGGAGCTGGCTTGTTACAGCTTACAAAGGCAGTTCAGGAAGAAACTACCGAAGTGATTGAATGGCTCACCTTAAAAGATGGACAGACCTTAATTGAGGATGAGATGAACATACTAGGCTTATCTAACGGATTGATAGGGTCTGATATCCATATATTTGTTGATGGGCAGTTGTATTCATCTGAAAAAGCTGAATCCAATAGGCTGTTTATAGATTTTAGTAATATTGATGCATTCCAAAGTGACCTTACTTTATCCGTAGTAGCTATGAGTGAACAACGAGTTCATGCGACAGACCAAATTAAGGTGCTTATGCCAAACAGTGAAGAAGAAGGACACGAGTTTTCCGACGTTGCGGATGATTTCTGGGCGTACGATTACATATACGAATCACAAGAATTGGGTTTTGTTCACGGATATGCCGATGGTACTTTTCGGGGAAATAATGAAATTACTCGCCGTCATAGTGTGATGGTTTTGGAGCGCTTGTTTAATTGGGAGCTTCCAGCTTCCATAGAGATGACATTTCAGGACGTTCCTATCGAATTGTCTGGGTCTTTAGCGATTTATTCTGCTGCAGACAAAGGGATTATTAAAGGTTATAGTAATGGAAGCTTCTACCCTGAAGAAGAATTGACAAGAGGACAAATCGCAGTGATCTTGCATAGGGCTCTTCAGAAGAATGATCATATGAATTCACCAAATCACTATCAATTTAACGATTTGGAGGAAGACCATTATGCGTACAATGCAGTGCAGTACTTAACAAGTATAGGAATTGTTAGTGAGCAACCGATTTTTCGACCTGAAGAGAAAATTACGCGGGCACAATTCGTTGCCATGCTTATGAGGACATATGAGCATCTTCAAAAATAGAATGTTACCAGTTATTTGGATAAAGGAAATATTAATATGACGAATCTTATAATTTGTAGTATGATAGAAACTGTCTGATATTTGTATACATCAATTCGTTATACATTATCTCTAACAATTAGGAGTTTTAAATTCCTTTTATGTATTCATTTTTGCTTAACTGAAGGTGCAAAATAGTACAGCCCAACAATAGATTTTAAAATGATTTTATAACATGAACTATTAAAAATAGCGAGGGTCTATATTTATGGAGAACATTAAATCGTATCGATTTCTATTAATAGGTTTTTTAATCCTAACTTTGTCATTAACGTTAACACCTAAATTAGCTCTAATTTCGATTACGGCAATTTTTGCAGTATATACTATAGTGAATCCGAAAAATGCACTCTTGTTACTCTTGCTATATGTTCCAATCAGGCCATTGTATGCAGAAGCAAATCCTGGACTGAAGTATATTGGGGACATCATCACAATTTTACTTTTTTTAATAACAGTATATCAGTTGAGACATGATATACGTTCGATTTTTCGCTTTAAAGTTTTTGAATGGGCATTCTTTTTATTTTGCCTTGTAGGTGCTGTTTCTGCCTATATGACAGGCGTATCCATCGTAGCGATTGTATTTCAGCTTCGCACTTTTATAATTATGTATTTACTCTACTACATAATATCTAGAATGAAAATTGATAAGCAAGACATCACAAAGTTTGCTTGGGTAACAGTTTTTGTCGCTATGCTAATTAGTGTACATGGAATTATTGAGAAGCTTTCGTTGAGAACATGGCTATTGCCCCAAGCTTGGGTTGAAAGAATTATTTCAGAAACTAACTTTGCTCGTATTTATGGAATGCCTGGTAACCCCAATACACTAGGTATGTATCTTGGTGTAGCCATCGTCTTAAGTTTATACCTGTTACATCAGGCAGAGGGACAAACGAAGCGTTTCCTATATGTTGCGTTAACATTATTTAACGGAACGATGCTACTGACATTATCTAGAGGAACGCTCATTTCTGTATTTATAGGTTGGATAGTATTTTTAGCTTTAACAAGGTATTGGAAGCCAGTCAAGCCCTATGTTGTCACGCTAATTCTTGGTATACTGCTCGTATACTTTCCTACGAACGGTGGGGTTGCGCTAGTACAATATATTAATGACCAAGATTATGGTAAGGGTGGCTTCATTAATAGGATCCAGCATACAGTTGATGATGAGACGCAAATACTAACTGCAGAGACTGGAAGAATTTATTTTATTGAAAAAGGTTTTGAAGTTTTCAAGGACTATCCAATGATGGGATCAGGCTTTGCAACATTTGGTGATTCGGCTACATTATCGTTTTCATCACCAATATATGAAAAATATAATATTTACTCGGACGGATATGGTGAAGGTAGCGAAAATAAGTATTATTTCCAAAATTTTTATACCGATAATCAATATATTCAGGTCATAGCTGAAACAGGAGCTGCGGGCGTTATATTGTTTGCTGTGTTCCTTCTAGGAATGCTAGTTCTCTTTTGGAAAAGAAGAAAAGAAGATTTATTTTCGAATGTGATGATTGCATTTTGGATGGCAACATGTGCAAGTGGGTTGCTATACAATATTTGGGAAACTAAGATTTACACCTTATATTTCTTTATGATTCTAGGTGCATACGCTGCAAAACACAAATTAGTGCTACAAGATTAAACAGTATACTTAAACGATAACCTATCGCATTTTGCGATAGGTTTTTTATATTGTGTAAGGCGTTTTTCTCACGAACGACTGTAACGAGAGGTGCTCATAATGAACGTACGATCATGTAGTCAACAGTATCATCGTCTCATTTATTCCTACGGCTCTCTTCATAAACCTTGTTGAAATATACAGTTTTTATAAAACCTCATCATTGTAAACGTATAAAAGATGCTGGTTTATACGTGCTTATATATTAGAACGCAAAGCAACAACCATTGCGCAAACAGCCATTCCTAAAAAGAACGTCATAAAACGTATTTGTACCCTCATATTGATTTATTCTTCTCCGAATATATGTTGAGGAGATGTTGTAATTTCGTGTAATACTTTGTCACAAAAGAATATATGGTGGTTACTAACTAGTGTAAAATTAATTGTTTAATAGAGCTGCATTTTTAATTAAGTTAAAACAGTCCTTGTCGATTTATATGGTATTTTGTGACGATCTTACTAAGCTATAAGAATGATGTTGTTGGTAAATGTAACTATTTTGTTACTATTATTCTAGCATCTTTCATTATAATTTTATGAGGACTGACTACAAGTTGTCGAAAATAGTGCAATAGATAGGTAGCGTATCTCGACATTATCTGCTAAAATATGTAAGGTGGTGAACAAGATTAATAGCTTTGAAAGGAGTGTAAGGGGAGACAGCATGAAAAAAATAGTTTCATTAATTACGTCGTTAGTATTAATTATACAAATGCTTAGTTTTAGCATGATTACAGAAAGTGTACGTGCTGAAAGCTACTCACAAGATCTATTAGACCAGTTTCAAGTTTCACCTGGTGTCACATATAAAAATACGAAACTTCAATCATCATCTACTACACAGGTTGCTAATGTATTAGATATTCAATTGAATGACCCATTCACATCAATTGAAGTAGGAATTCCATCCCCTCTAAATAAATTAACTACTGTTTCAAGTAGTGCAAAAGCAAATAGTAGTGCAGAGCATCATGTAGTCGGGGCGATAAATGGTTCGTTCTATCATACTAGTAATGGTTTACCTGTATACATGATTGCTAAGGACAATCAAATTTATAATGGTGGCATGATTGCCTCTGGTAGAGATCAATATGTAAATGAAGCCATTGCATTTGGGATTTTAAGCAATGGGCAAGCAGAAATTGATCATTATAATGTAAATATAGCTCTTGAACATAACGGAACTACATATCAAGCAGACGGCATCAATCGTGGTCGTGGCTATGATGAGATGATTATCTATACGCCAAGTCATTCTAATGGATACACAGATACGAATGAATATGGAACGGAATTCATTGTTACTACAGACCAAGCATTAGAAGGGTTACCAAGCTTTGGTGATGTTTACAATGGTACAGTTCAATCCATCCGTAACTATGGGGATAATGCAAATACTCCTATTCCGAAAAATGGCTTTGTTCTTTCTATGACAGGGAAGTGGAATGAACAACTTAAACATGTAAAAGTAGGGGACCAGCTTCAAGTCTCTTTAAATATTGATTCGAAGTGGCAGGACTCAAAGTATATGTTAACGTCTGGACCTATGCTAGTGAAGGACGGCAAGCCGTACTTAACAATTGATGAAAACAGCTCCCGTGCAAAAGAAAAGGCACCCCGTTCAGCTGTTGCCATTGATAGTAGTAAAAACCGAGTGTTTTTTGTTACTGTTGATGGTAGACAATCTGGCTATAGTACAGGAATGAATCTTAAAGAATTCGCAGAGTATGTTGCGAGTCTTGGTGCAGATCGTGCCATCAACCTTGATGGTGGTGGATCAACGACGATGGTCGTTCGTGAGCATGGTGATCAATATGCATCAGTAGCAAATAAACCTTCGGATGGCAGAGAACGGGCAGTTTCAACTTCTCTTCACGTTGTAAGCTCAGCACCGAATGACACACCGAAATTTTTAGAACTCCATATGAAGGAGCAAGGGAAAATTGTTGAAGGTGCATCAGTCGAAGTAGTTTATGACTTTGTAATGGACAAATATTATAATCCATTATCCTTTGATTCTTCTAAACTTTCATTGCAGGTAACTAATAATCTCGGAAAGTTTGAAGGCATGAAGTTTATAGCAGAGAACAGTGGTACAGGAAAAATTATCGCTACGTATGAAGGTGCTGTGAAAGAACTTCCAATCACTGTAGTAGATACGATTGATAAATTAACAGTTTCACCTGATTCATTAGTCGTAGCTTCAGGTCAAACTGAGCAATTGAATTTACAAGCATTGGATTCAAATAATGACAAGCTCATTTATGATAGCAGTTTAGTTTCTTGGTCTGTAACAGAAGCAATAGGGACGATTTCAAACAGCGGATTGTTTACTGCAGCAGAGGCTGAAGGATCTGGAAAGATAACTGCAACGTTAGGAAAAACGTCAGTATCCGTACCAGTAACTGTGAACAATAAGCCGTTAAGCCTTGATAGCTTTGACGATGTTTCAAAATGGACTGCTGAAACGGCTCGAGCATCTGCCTCAATTGCAAAGAGCAGTGAATCAGAACCACGTCAAGAAGGTTCTGCATCTCTAAAACTAAGCTATGATTTTTCAGTTGGTGAGGAGGGAGTAGCAGCTGCTTATGTAACTGCGAAACAACCGATCAAAGTAGCAAGTAAACCATTAAAGCTTGGTCTTTGGGTTTACGGTGATGGAAAGAGTCATTGGTTACGTGGAAAAATTATTGATAGCGCGGGCAAGACCCATACGATTGATTTCACTACCGAAGGTGGCTTAACTTGGACAGGCTGGAAATACGTTGAAGCTGATATTCCACAAGATGTTCAAGCACCAATTGAGGTGAGTAAAGTTTATCTAGCCGAAGCTGTGGAAGATAAGCAAGACAGTGGTGAAATTTATTTTGACAAGCTACAAGCTGTTTACAGTGCATCGTATAATGAACAATTATTTTCAGATGTTCCAGAAGATAATTGGGCGAAAACTGAGATCGAATATTTAGCAAGCAAAGGGATTATTAACGGCTACCCTGATGGAAATTTCTTACCGTATAACAACCTAACTCGTGCTCATGCCGCAGTGCTGCTAGATAGAGCACTGAACCTTGACACAAGTAACATAACTAATCCTAACTTTAAGGATGTATCAACAGATCATCAATATTATAAAACGATTGCAGCAGTAGCAAATGCAGGGATTGTTAAAGGGAAAGAAGATGGCACATTTGATCCAGAGGGGACTTTGACTCGTGGCCAAATGGCGGCAATATTACAGCGTGCATATGATTTAGCTGGACAAGCAGCAGCTGACTTTAAGGATGTCCCTGCTGATCATTGGGCGTATAAAGAAATTTCTGCATTAGCAGCAAATGGTGTGACGACAGGGTATGAAGATCAAACTTTCAAGCCCAATAATTACGTCACTCGTGCACAATTCAGTGCATTTTTATACCGTATTTTAACAAAGTAAATCTACTTACGCGGGAGGAAGTTCTCGCAAAGGGTTTTTCAAAGAGGGTTCTTATGAGCAACGCGTGAACATTGATGTATTCGATAGAGCGTGTGAGGAACCCTCTTCAACTATTTAACAAGGCGTGGAACAACGATTGAGGACAAGCGTTTACCTTTCTTCTACGTCTTTTTTACATATTTACAATGTCCATATAAAAACATAGCAGACGCTAGCTTTATTTGTATAGCTGTTTGCTATAGAAAGGGTGTAACTCGTGGGGAAAAAACTATCTTTATGGATTTTAATGCTTTGCTTCTCTACATTTTTCCTCGGTGCTCAAGTCAATGCAGAGTCCGATCTTCGTGCGACTCAAAACACAGAGCCTATGACACAGGTTGATCCTGAAGATCCACCAGAGGACGAAGGGGGAGAAGAAACGGACGATCCTGTTGATGAGGAAGAGCAAGAAAAGGATGAAGAATCCGATGAGGACGCAGAGAATAATGAAGAATCTGACGAGGAAACAGCAGCAAATGATGAAGAAAATCCAGAAGGTTCTGATGAGGAAGAACCGGAAGGAAATAGTGATGATGAGGATGCAGATGAAGTAGCCACTGAGGATGATCCAACGGACGATCCAGAAAATGAAGGGGAACCTTCTGATGAAGAAAACAATGATCAGTCCGATGACACTGACCAGCCAACTTTTGAAGATTTCATTGATCAAGATCAAGTGTTTATCGATATTAATAATGACTATTGGGCTATGCCAAACATTCATTACTTAGTATCATTAGAGATTATCTCAGGCTATACTTTAGAAAACGATGACAAGCAATTTTTGCCAGAAAACAACGTAACCCGGGCACAGGCAGCTAAAATGATTATTGAAGCGTTAGGAGAAAGCCAGCTTGAGGTAGTAGATGCAACCTTTACTGATGTACCAACGAATCATTGGGCATCAGGGTATATCGAAAAGGCTGTGCAGCTTGGTGTTATTTCAGGATACGGTGATAAATATCAACCAAATGACACGTTGAAAAGGTCACAGATGAGTAAGATTATTACAGAGGCTTTTTCTCTACAGCAAACACAAGCGCAGCAACAAATCGATGCAGTATTTACGGACGTAGACGCTAATTATTGGGCATCTAATTACATATCGGCATTGTATTATCAAGGGATTTCAAACGGAAGTAATAATCAATTTAAACCGGAGAAAGCTGTGTCAAGAGCTGAGTTTTCGGTGTTCTTATCTAGAACATTAAATGAAAACTTTCGAATGACAGTCCCAAAACCAGAGCCAGAGCCAGCTCCAGACCCTGATAGTGAAACTGGAGAGTTAAAAGGTGTCGTTACTGTTGAGACCACATTAAATGTTCGTCAGTCGCCATCAACAGAAAGTGAAGTGGTTGGCAAGCTGTTGAATGGAGAAATCGTTGATGTAATGGACTTAAATGGCAATTGGGCACATATTCAATTTAACAATGAAACTGGATATGTACACAAAACATATTTGAAGCTGTTATCAACTGATAAAGGTAACATGATCGAAAATCGCATTATCGTCATTGATGCTGGACACGGTGGGAAAGATCCAGGAACGTCTGGCTATGATGAACAAGAAAAAAATATAAATCTTAAAGTTGCTAAATTAGTTGAGCAAAGACTTACCGAATTAGGGGCTCACGTCGTTATGACGAGAGATGATGATACGAAGCTAGAGCTTCAGGATCGCGTTGATATAGCGAAAGAAAATTATGCAGATATATTTGTTAGTATTCACACGAATTCGGCGTCCAATAACGATGCGAATGGTACTGAAACTTACTATAATACTTCTACGAATGAAAATGGAGCGGAAAGCAAGCTATTAGCTAGTGCTATACAATCTGAAATTGTGAAAATAGTTGGATCGGCTGATCGTGGTATTAAGGACAATGAATTGTATGTAGTTAAGCATAATGATATCCCAAGCGTTCTCGTTGAGCTGGGTTTTCTCTCAAACGAAGTAGATGCTGAATTGCTACTTGATGATAATGTTTTAGTGAAGTATGCAGATGGAATTGTTTCAGGAATTCAGTTATATTATCAATTATTTTAACACCAACATAGCAACGAGCTGTTTAGCTCGTTGTTTTCTTTAGGCTCTTTTCGTAAGCTTTGTTGTTATAGTTCCTAAACTAGTCGAAAGACGTCGTTTTACGCTATAGTCATCGTTTTTAGAAGAATAAATGACTATGTATAAGTAAGTTTTTTAGTGCAAAAAACAACAATCCATACGAGAACAGCCAAAATGTGAAGGGGTGCCACGAACATCGCTATACGTGTTGAAAGGATGAAAAATAACAATTAGTGCATTTAATAGACAACAATGACGCGTTCATTTTAACGAAGAGAAATCCCCATGCACATAGGATTTGATATAGCTACTCTTGTAAGAATTACTAGTTGATATCACCTTAATTCAAGAGAGCAACAGTTTTATTATGACATATGTATGGTATAATATTCGTGGTATTTTTAATAAGAAAAGGACGAATAGACATGAAAATTGGGATTGTGGGTAATTATGGGAATAACAATAACGGGGATGAAGCGATCCTGTTAGGTATTATTCAACAATTAACGACACATTTTGATGTAAATAGAAAAGATATTACGGTCTTTAGTGATAACCCAGATTTTACGAAGCAAAAATATGGAACGGAAGCAGCCTCGCTTTATTATAAAAAAGGGTCGGCTGTTAAAACATTATTACATACCGTGAAACATAATCGGAAAGTAATGAAAGGGTTAGATGTTGTCATCATTGGTGGTGGTGGCATTTTGATGGACTTATACAAGCGTGAGGCACCTTTGTTTGGAACGTACGGCTTATTAGGACGCTTTTATGGAGCTAAAGTGATTGTTTACGGATGTGGAGTAGGCCCATTGAATACGTCCATTGGTAGATTATTTATTAGACTTCTGACGAGAGTTGCTGATAGTGTATCGGTGCGTGATCCTCAGTCGAAGGAGCTACTTAGGAAAATTGGTGTTAAAAAGGACATCGATGTGATTGGTGACCCTGCTTTTTCCATCACTCCCGAAAAAACACACAAAAGCAGCGAGAAGATAAAAAAAATTGGTGTAACAAGCCTACCGTATTATAACTTAAAATATTGGCCTGAAGCTAATGATGAAAAATATGAAATGTATGTAAATGGAATGGCTCAAAATTTAGATGCGCTTATTGAAGAAAAAGGTGTAGATATTACGTTCTTTTCAACAAAATATCCACAGGATGTATGGATGACACAGGAAATTTATGACCGGATGAAATATAAAGATCATGCTACTGTCATTGATGATCATTTGCAACCGCATCAACTGATTAATGTATGTGCAGAACAGGATGTTGTCATCGGAACGAGACTTCATTCTATCATCTTCTCATATCTGGTAGAAACACCGTCCATTGGTGTAGCGTACCATCATAAGGTTGAGCATTTTATGAAGATGATTGATCAAGAAAAGGCTTGTATTCCAATAGATAACTTATCATCGAACGATACGATATTTTTGTCATCGGTAAATGAAATGGAACAGAATTGGAAACACACAGAAACACTTGTTAAGAAAATATCCGTTCAATTAAAGGAGAAAGCAGCACAAGGGTTAAAGCAATTTCATATGTTGCCGAGAAAAGAGGGTAAGTAAATGAAGAAAAAAGTACTTGTACTAAGTAATATGTACCCTAATGATGACGGCATAACTTTCGGTATCTTTGTGAAGAATCAGGTGGAAGCTCTGAGGAAGCAAGGATTAAATGTAGATGTCATTGCAATTGATGACCCAAGTAATCGCAAAGTGAACGTAATAATAAAATATTGTAAGTGGTTGCTGCAAGCATTGTGGACTTTACTAATAAAAGGAAGATCATATGATGTGGTTCATGCACATTATGTTTTTCCAACAGGGATTATTGGCTTGCTATTTCAAAAGATTCACCGTACGCCATTAATTGTTACTGCACATGGCGGTGATATAGATCGCATGGCTAAGAAGAATCCACGGATTCGAAGGTGGACACAAAAAATATTACAACGTGCTAATCATGTCATTGCGGTTGGACAAGGACTGTATGATGAGATACACGAGCAATATGGCGTTGAGAAGGACAAACTGTCGATCGTTAACATGGGTGTCAACAGAAAAGTCTTTGTCCCATACGAGAAACGAGCTGTCCGTCAACAACTTGGTTTGAAAGAGCATGAACGTCCACTTATTTTTGTCGGTAATATCATTCGTGAAAAAGGACTTATCGAACTGATTGAAGCATTTACTTTATTGAAAAAAGAACATAAGGATGCAGTCTTGTATGTAATCGGTCCAAGTCGTAACGAAAACTTTATGAATGAGTTACAACAGAAGGCTAGTGAACTACAGACAGCTGATATAAAATTTCTTGGTGCATTAACACAGCAGGAACTTGCTAAGTGGATGTCAGCTGGAGAGGTTTTTGTCTTACCATCTCATATGGAAGGGTTCGGTCTTGTAGCAGTTGAAGCGATGTCTTGTCACACGCCTGTAGTAGGTAGTGATGTTGGTGGTTTATCGTATTTGCTAGCAAATCAACATGGGATTTTAGTGCAGCCACAAAATGCAGATGCGCTTTATGAAGGAATTAATGCAGTTATGAGTGATGACCAACTTAAACAGCAATTAATTAACAATGGCGAGAAACGCGCAGAAGAAAATGACGAAGATACTCTTATCGATAAGCTAATAAGCATTTATCATAAAGGATGAAAGACATGAAGAATCAACTTTTTAAAGCGATTGGGATCGTTACGATTATTAATATAGTTGCTAGGCTTATTGGTTTTGCTAAAGATGCAGTAGTAGGTATGTTATTTAGTAAAACAGAAGCAGATGCTATATTTTTTGCCTATACGATTCCAAACCTCATTTACCTAGTTGTTGGTGGTGCAATAACCACAGCATTTATTTCAATTTATAGCAAATTACCGACGAAAGAAGAAAAAACAAAATTTCTAAATATCGTATTTTCTTATATGACGGTTATTTTTATTGCTTTAACCATATTGTTAATGATATTTGTCGATCCAATCCTTAAATTATCCTTTAGGCAGCTTTCTAGTGAAAGCTTTGAAATTACAAAAAATCTTTACTTATGGATGACTCCATCTACCGTTTTATTAGTACTATCAATATGGTTAAGTGGAGTATTAAATGTTCATAATCGATTTAGTTTATCGACATTTTCAACGTTACTATATAATTTAGTGTTTTTAATATTTGGAGTCGCCCTTATGCCGATACTCAGCTTTTATTCATACGGGTTTGGTGCGTTACTCGGTGCAGTCTTTATGCTTGTTGTGCTCATATACGGAATCAAAAAAGAAAAGATCCAATTTCGTTTTCAGTTTGCATATACAAATGAAATGAAGCGCTTAGTCAATATGACAGTTCCACTTATTTTAGGAGGGGCAGCGTTACAATTTTACATTTTTATTCAACGTATTTATGCTGCACGGTTCCCTGAATTTGATGGGTTAACGACACTGTTAAATAATGCTTCCAAGCTTACACAGTTCCCTCAAGCAGTATTAATGACAGCTGTTACGACTGTTATTTATCCGTTGCTGTCTAAAAAGGTAGCAGCGAATGAGATGGGTCAAATTGAAAGCTTATATCAAAGGGGTTTACGAGTACTTAGGCTGATGCTATTACCGATCACGGTGTTTGTCTATTTTTACGCACAAGATATTGTCACGATCGTTTTTGAATATGGAAAATTAACAGCAGACGACACAATATTGACCACTCCACTCGTGCAAATATTAGCCATTTCTATGTATGCTCTCGCATCAAGCGCATACGTAACGAGATTTTTCTATGCGATGGAAAATACATTTTTACCTGTTTTGATTAACGTTATTTCCGTATTTGGTGTAACAGTTCTCGCAACAAATATTCTTATCGACTATGAAGGCACTAATGCCATTGCTTGGGGAACGACAATAAGTGCTATTTCGAATTACATTTTACTCGTGATGTTTGGACGCTTCATCCTACGCTTAAAAGTGTATGGGAAAGAGATAATGCAAATTTGGAAAACGTGGATCTTTATTTTGATCTTAGGTACCATTACATACGTCTCTTCCATTTGGCTCTCATTTGCTTCTTCCTTCATCAACGTAGCAATCGGGTTAGTGATATTTGTAATCGTAGGTGCGCTCCTTATGAAATTATTGAAATTTCCTGAGCTTGAAATATTTACGCGTTACTTAAGAAGTAAGAGAAATAAGCAAGTTGTTGAATAATTGTGACGGGGGAGGGTTAAAGGATGCTTAATAAAAAAGGGTTTTTATTATGTACTATTACCGGCTTATTAATCACGTCTGCTTGTTCACAGGAGCAAAAAACATATGCAGGTAAAAATAACGAGGTAGCAACAGCAGAGTGGACGGAGCAAGAGCTAGGTGAAGTAGCTGCAATTACACAAAGCGTAGAAGATAAAGTTGCTTTACTTGAGAAAGAAGTAGAAGAACTTTTAATGAGTTCAGAACAGTCAACTGAACAGCCGGTCTTTAATGATGTGCAAGCTGATTATTGGGCTTTTGGGGAAGTTATGAAATTGTACAAGCAAGGAATTATTTCAGGCTACCCAGCTGAACAGCTCTTCAAACCTGAAAATACAATTACAAGGGCACAGGCAGCAAAGATGATTGTCATAGCACTTGACCTCCCACTATCTAAAACACCGTCCGTATTCAATGATGTAGAGCCAGGTAATTGGGCCGAACAGTTGATTATGACTGCTTTTGAACATGGGTTGATTGACGGTAACAACGGTTCGTTTATGCCAAATGAACCAATGCAAAGAAAACATATGGCTGTTGCATTACAAAAAGGCTTTCAATTACAGCCACTAGACGTTGCTTTTACAGAGTATGTGGATGTAACAAATGATAACAGTGATGGTGACATATATGACGCTATAAAGATTGTTACCCAGCACGGCATTGCGACAGGAAGCAATGGTTATTTTAACCCAAGTGAGCCAACGAAACGCTCTCAGTTTTCTGCATTTCTTGTACGAGCATTGGAAAGAGATTAAGTAGTAAATACACAAAAGGTGAAAACATCTAAAAAAATAGGGCAACATAAAGGAGACTTATTATCGTAAGTCTCCTTGTTTGTGACTATAGATGGATATTAAGCTTTTTTGGTGATCATCTGACTTCGATACCAATGTAATAATGCTTTAATATTTGGTCGTATGTATAGCCTGCTGATGCCATGCTTCGTGCACCCCACTGACTCATGCCTAGACCGTGGCCCCAACCGTCGCCTGAAAATTGATACGCTTGAGTAAATGTTGGATAAAGAGCTGTTGACGTTTTAGTTTTTAATGTAATGTTGTCGTCAACGATTGTCTCTGTCGCATTGTCTGCTGTTTGTAGCTCATAGCCGTAAAGGTTATCTACATGAGTTGTTGAGCCGTCTGCAACGATGATTTTTGCAGCTGCATCACCAGTAACGGTAAATTTGGAGCTCTTTAAGTACTCTCCGAAGATGGTGCGAAATCCATCAGAAGAGCTTGTAAATGTAGGCTTTAATGAAATGGAAGGTCTAGTATTCGTTTCATTGTCATATACAATGGCTTCCATTTGTTGTACTGCACCAGCTATACTTCTTTCAGTTACTTTTAAAGAGAGTAAGGTGTTTTGTGCATTACCAAATAGGCTGTTAGTTATCGTTGTAGCAGGGATGCTCATGCTCCAACCATAATGAGTGTTATCTGGATGTTGATCAAATGAATCCTCTACAGCTCGAATATAAGGAATAGGATTTGACCATATATCTTCACTATTTTCAGTATAACCACCACTACTAGCATGGAAAAATGCCTGAATAGGTTCGTTGTTATATGTTGCAAATATGCCATTTGTTTCAGCGATTGCTTGATTAGTCGTTGCTGCTTCGTTCGTTTTACCACGATAAACCTGACTTGCAACAGTCATGTTTAAATATTGTGATGTTTGCATTTGAGAGAACGCATAACTCCGTGCTGCTACAGCTTGTGCTTTTAGTGCTTCATATGGCCAATAAGATGGCATCTCACTAGGTACAACACCTTTGATATAATCTTCAATATGTAACGTGTTAACTAAGTTAGGTGCTTCTTCTGTTAGTAGAGGTGTAATTGAAAACGAACCACGATACTGAATAGGCATAGGTCCAGAGCTCGTCTGGATGTTAGATATTTCTACAGCATTTTGGTCATTTTGCTCTACTTCATAAAGTCCGTATCCAGAACTCGATTCGTAGGAGTCACCATTGGTTGTAGCAATGACTATACCATTCTGTTGCTCAAATATAATGTCTGTAGTATAAGGAATTGCCGATTGATCATCTAGGTTCACAAAATGATATGACCCAAATATTTTTGCTGAAAATGTTTTTTCTGGTAACAATTTCACCTTAATACTCGTCTCATAGAGTGGAGGTGATATACCTGCTGTCCCAGATCCGGCAGAGATTGTTGGGAGTAGAGCTATAAAAATGATTGACATGATAGCGATGGCTAATTTTTTCATCGTATGTACACCACCCTATCGTTATGAGTTATTTTCAAGCTTGTTTTTTAATTGATCTACTTGATCTTCAAGCTCTGTCACTCTTTGTTCTAAATTCTCTACCTTATCACTCAGTGGATTAATTTTTGACAAAACCCATTCTACACTTGCAATGACAGGCTCTGTATTGGCGGCAGTTTTAACTGTAAATATTGATAGTGCAAGCATACTAGTTACACAAATTGCTAGAATCGATTTCTTAGAGAATTTCATTTTTTTGTTTCCTCCTTGTAGATAATGGTCAAAAAATGAAAGATTTGCACGAATATTATTATAACAAAGAAATGGTGGCCTGCGTTTCGCTATTTTAGAGAATGCGATAGAAGTAGCAGGAAACTGTTAAAAATAGTTGCCTAGTATTCTATTTATCTTATAAAATAGTTATGATATAATGCAATTTGTATAACTAGAAAACAAGATAGCAAATATACTTAAATTTAGAATTAATTGTAAATTTTTATGTAAAAAAGAAGATAGTTTTGAATGAAATTGGGCAACATATATTACTAAGGAGGGTCTACATGATTTATTTGACCTCATTGATTTGTTTAATAATCTCCATATTGATTACGCCGCTTGTAAAGAAATTTGCGTATAAAATTGGAGCAACAGATCGTCCGAATCAGCGCAAAGTACATCAAAAAATCATGCCGCGTTTAGGTGGCTTAGCGATATATATAAGTTTTCTAATCGGTGTGTTGATTTTACGACCTCAAGATGAATTTCAATTAGCTATACTTATCGGTAGTGCCATTATTATCCTCACAGGTGTATTAGATGATGTATTTGAATTATCTGCGAAGATAAAATTAGGTGGACAGTTATTAGCTGCCGGTGTGGTTGTATTAGGTGGTGTACAAGTTGAATTTATCAACTTGCCATTCGGTGGTGAATTGCAATTTGGCTGGTTCAGTATACCGTTAACAATACTATGGATAGTCGGCATCACTAATGCCATTAATTTAATCGATGGCCTTGATGGCCTAGCAGCAGGAGTATCTGCTATCGCATTGATTACAATTACTGGAATGGCGATGATTAAAGGTGATATATTTGTTGTCAGTATTGGGTTAATTATGCTTGGAAGCATTATTGGCTTTCTATTCTATAATTTCCATCCGGCTAAAATATTTATGGGTGATACAGGAGCGTTATTCCTTGGTTACATGATAGCTGTTCTATCACTACTAGGATTTAAAAACGTTACATTTATCTCCTTGATTGTGCCAATCATTGTGTTAGGTGTACCGATTTCAGATACGTTCTTTGCGATCATTCGTCGAATTGTAAATAAAAAGCCGTTATCTGCACCTGATAAATCACATTTGCATCACTGCTTGTTACGACTAGGGTATAGTCACCGACAAACCGTTCTTGTTATTTACGGTATAAGTGCCATGTTTGGAGTTGCTGCTGTTATTTTCTCACAAGTAACGATATGGTATGCACTCGTCATTATTTCAGTGTTATTACTTGTCGTTGAGCTATTTGTTGAAAAGATCGGCTTAATTGGTGAAAATTATCGTCCACTAATTAATTTCATACGCGGCATTTTATATGCACCAAATGTAAAAAAATAATTAATGGAGGATGACAAATGATCTAACCCAATGAATTTGTTGGGCAGGATCATAGTCATCCTCCTTTTTTAGCACTATGGACAATGATTAACTTTATTTTAAGGGTGAGCAAGACTTCAAGGACTGACCTTCAGTTTGTGATAGATGTGAGATGTTTGTACATCCCACTTCTCTTAACATGAATGAATATGTGCTACTATAGCATTGAAATGGGAGTGAAGTGGACGAATGACAAACGGTCTCATCAACTCCTGTATCTTTCCCAACACTTTTAATGCAGCAAAGCATATATTTTGAACTAAAGGAGAGTTTTAAACCAAGAGACTCTAGCTCAAAAATAAAACAGCTCTACTCGTCAAATATAGACGAATAGAGCTGTGTTTCTTAATTATGCTCGGATGTTTGTTGCTCGTTGTTTACAACCGAATCATTTGCCGTATGATCTGCATTCACATTTAAATGTGTTTTTAATTCTTGCTTAATATTTTCTAATTGTTGTTCATCTAGATCGTAATAATAAATGCCGTCAATCATTGCATTACTACCTTGCAATTGGAGATTATCAATTGTAAAGCTTGATGTCGCATAATCATAGAAAGAAATCATCTCGTCAAAGGTAAGGTTTGTTTTAATGTTGTTACCAAGTGCTTCGATGATTGCACTATATTTAGTAACAGAACCTAATGAAGCTGCTTTTTCAGCAATTGCTTTCATCACGAGCTGCTGGCGTTCACCACGCATTAAGTCAGAATCTATTTTTCTCGTTCTGGCTAAAGCAAGTGCTTCTTCACCGTCAAGTGTTTGTAGCCCTTGTTCAAGATAAATGGCTCCTTTACGATCTTGACTGTCCTGCTCAGAAAACGTAATTGGAACATCGACTTCAATTCCATCAAGTGCGTCGACTAAATCAACGAATGCGTTGAAATTCAATTTAACAAAGTAATCAACTGGAATATCAAGTAAGTTTTCAACTGTCTCAACTGCACCGTCAGTTCCACCGAAAGCATGGGCGTGATTTATTTTGTCATTATACCCTACTGAAGGGATATAAACATATGAATCTCTCGGCATACTTAATAGTTTTACAGACTTTTCTTCCTCATTAAATGTAGCTAGTAATAAAGCATCTGTTCTACTATTACCACTACCTCTTGCTTCACTATCATCTACACCCATAAATAGAATTGAAATATTATCTGCTTTTGGGTGTACGACTTCTTCGCGTTTTTCTGATTTTTCGCCTCTGACTAATTCCTCATTTGCCTCATTGGCAGCTGATTGTGCCTGGTTTAATAAAATGGAACCGTATGTTGTCACGCCTAATATAATGGCTAATAATGGGATCGTAAATAAATAAATTATTCTTCTTCGCTTCTTTTTACGATGCTTTAACTTAAGATAGCGTCTATCATTATTCATAGCATTCTACTCCTTTAAGTTTTAAAGATTGTTCGAATAGGCACAAACAAAGTTTAGTAAAAGAGCCACTATTTAAAATGATGGTGGCTACTGTTGAACTCAAAAAAAGTATAACAGCTTCCATTGTACCTTTTTTTATAAGTCTCGTAAATGGGGAAATTTAGTAAAATGAAAGCTAATATTATTCATAACGAACTAAAATGCCTTACTTCTAGGTGCTGTTAGTGGCTTAATGTGTTTCCATCTGGTTGAACAAAACATAAGCCACTATATCTAGTATAACATGTTAGTGGCTGGTGCTAATATCCAATAATTAGGATGTTGTTGAACTGTAGAAATAAATGCTTTATTGTTCGTTATTAGAGCTTTCATTGTTAGGAGGCTCAACGTCTTCTAGGTGATCTTGCAGTTCTTTTTTAACTTCTTCTAAATAAGCTTCATCTAATTCGAAAATATATGCTGCTCCAGCTGTTGAATCATACCCTTGTAGCTGTAGCGTCTCAATTGTGAGATCAGGCGTGGCATATTTGTATAATGAAGTGATTTCAGAGAAAGTAGCAAAATTATGTTTTAAGTTGTCTCCAAGTGCTTCAATCATCGTGCCATACTTCGTAATCGAACCGAGTGAAGCGGCTTTATCAATAATCGCCTCAATAATAAGCTGTTGACGTTTACCACGTTCAAAATCATTATCAAGCTTCCTTACTCGTGCTAACGCAAGTGCTTCCTCACCAGTTAATGTTTGCAGGCCTTTTTCTATATAAATGCTATTAAGTCGATCCTGACTATCTTGTTCAGAAAATGTAATTGGTACATCAACTTCAATACCACCAAGTGCATCAACAATGGCAACAAATGCATTAAAATCCAATTTAATATAGCGGTCAATCGGTAGATCAAGAAGCTGTGAAACAGTTTCAATGGTTGCTTGAGTTCCGCCATTATTGGAATGTGTGATTTTGTCTTTACTATCCTTATAAGGAATATATACATAGGAATCACGTGGGATATGTAAAAGCTTCACAGATTTTTTTTCTTCATTAAATGTAGCAAGAAGTAATGCATCTACATTATTTGCATCAACCCTCGTTTCACTATTTTCTATGCCCATAATTAACAACGAAAAGTTATCTTTTTTCTTTATAATCGCTTCTTGTACTGGTGGACTAGATGTATCCTCATTAGTCGGAACCTCTCGTGAATTTTCAAATGCATTTTGAGCTTTTATATATAAATTTGCACCATATGCAGTGGCAGCTATGATGATAATGAGCACTGGAATGATGAAGATAATAAGCCTCTTGCGTCGTTTTGATATAACCTTTCCTGATTTATTGTCCTGATTGTCTTTCATTCCCTCACCCTTCTTCGTTTCGTGTAATTCCTTATATTGTAACGGTCTCCTCTAAATATGTGCTTATGCCTTCAGAGATGACGGCTTTACCGTTCGTTAAATCTGTCATCCATTCAATAAATTGTTGTTTATGCTCTTCTTCTACATATACCTCAATATCGACATCTTCTAAATAGTGAATTTCTTTTAGTTTGTATATTGAAGAACGCAGCTCATTTTCGAGCTTCCCGAGCCAATTATAATCAATTTTGGTGTGCATCACACGCATCAGCGTTCTTTCGACAATACCCGTCGCTTGAAGCCCCTCAGATACAGCCTTCCCATAAGCTCTAACAAGCCCCCCTGCACCTAGCTTAATTCCACCAAAATAACGAGTGACAACGACGACGGTATCTTTTAGGCCTTTCTTCTTTAGCACTTCTAGCATCGGTACACCTGCCGTGCCACTAGGCTCGCCGTCATCATTTGCTTTTTGAATTTGGTCTCTTTCACCAATTAAGTATGCAGAACAATTATGAGAAGCATTCCAATATTGCTTCTTAATATCAAGTATATATTGTTGTGCTTCTGCATCAGTCGTTACTCGCTTTACGTGACAGATGAAGCGGGATTTTTGAATCGTAATTTCATGTTCTCCATTTCCCTTTACGGTATAATACTTTTGTAACAAACTGATAACCCTCCTGATTATACTTCTCGATCAAACTTTCGCCATTCTTTTAAATGTCGTTCTTTTTCGTTATAATTCTCCATATATATTATAAAACGACAAAAATTTTACAGCAAATAGTTTTCCGCAATATTTACATTAATGGAGCAAAGTCTGTTTTGCAAATAAATACTGTACATATTCTTTATTTTTGTAAATTCATTTCGCTTTTTAGGTTGTCGATATGAAATAGGTACTATTAACTATATCGCTTCCAATTTGTATGAATTTTTTAAAAAATATCGACAAAAATAGCGAATTTTGTCGACGCTTAAATGGGAAAATATACTTGTTTGCTCCATGATATAATTAAAAGCAAGAACCTTCTTAAATCACTGTAGATTGAAATTTATACATATATTGCAATAATCATGAAAAATTTGTCTAAGGTCGATTGCTAATATAAAGCCCAACAATATATAAAGGAGGCAAAATGACAAAGAAATTCAATACATTAGCATTAGATAATATTCTAAAAAAAATGATAGAAACTGTCGATAGTAGCAAAGGGGAAATTTTCCAAATAAGTGAGCAATCGCGTACGGAATACGAAAAATTAAATGAAGAACTTTTAAAGACAAAAATTCTAGTAAATGACGTGATTGATGAAGGTGACAAGTTAGATACTCATGAAAAGTTTGCAAGGCAACGACTTGTAGAGGTGAGTAGACATTTTGATCAATATAGTGAGAGCCAAGTTCGCGGTGCTTACGAGCAAGCACACGCGCTACAAATGAATTTATCAATGGTTCGAGAACGCGAGAAACAGCTTAGAGATCGTCGTGATGACCTTGAAAGAAGAATATTAGCATTATCGGAAACGATTGAGCGTGCAGACCATTTAATGGGACAAATTTCAGTCGTTCTCAATTATTTAAACAGTGATTTTCGACAAGTTGGAGAATTGCTTGAAGATGCCATTCAAAAACAAGATTTTGGTTTGAGAATTATTGAGGGGCAAGAGGAAGAGCGGAAAAGGCTATCACGTGAAATTCATGATGGACCTGCTCAAATGCTCGCAAATGTTATGATGAGATCAGAGTTAATAGACCGATTGTACCGTGAACGTGGAGCAGAGGAAGCATTTAAAGAGATACGTGATTTACGGACGATGGTACGCTCCACTCTCTCTGAAGTAAGAAGAATTATTTATGATCTACGTCCGATGGCTCTAGATGACTTAGGGCTAATCCCGACCTTAAAAAAATATTTGTCAACAGTTGAAGAATATAATCAAGTAGTCATTCTATTTCTAAGTATTAGAAAGGAAAAAAGATTACCTGCTCGATTAGAGGTAGCGCTTTTCCGCCTAGCGCAGGAATCAGTACAAAATGCCATTAAGCATGCTGATTCAAGTAAAATTCAGGTGAAAATTGAAATTGGAGTGAATAATGTTATACTGGTCATTAAAGATGATGGTAAAGGATTCAACATCCATGAAAAAAAAGAAAATGCTTTTGGACTTATAGGAATGAATGAGAGAGTAGACTTATTAGAAGGTGAAATGACAGTAGATTCCAAAGTGGGTGTAGGTACGGTAATTATGATAAGAATCCCAATTCCTGTTTAATGATCATTCAAGACGTAGTGGCAGGTGTGGTAGGGTAATTTCAAATAATCAAATGTAATAAAAGGAAAAGACATAGAGTAATACGCATGTAAATGCAGTAAAAATACTATTATTTCTTACCGGTAGAGGATTAAGCTATTAATAAATATAGTAACGTAGTTCTTAGTAGCCTTGAAAAGTATGGGGAGGATTACATTGAATACTAAAATAGTTATTATTGATGATCATCAATTATTTCGAGAAGGTGTAAAAAGGATTTTAGATTTTGAGGAGAGCTTTGAAGTAGTTGCGGAAGGTAGTGACGGAAACGAAGCTTTACAACTTGAAAAAACATTTAATCCTGATGTTATATTAATGGATATAAATATGCCAATTGTAAATGGTGTTGAAGCGACAAGATTACTAATAGAAGAAAATAGTGAAGCTAAGGTCATCATTCTTTCGATTCACGATGATGAAAACTATGTTATGCATGCTTTGAAGACTGGTGCTAGAGGCTATTTGTTGAAAGAAATGGATGCGGATGCATTAGTTGAAGCGATAAAAGTTGTAGCAAATGGAGGCTCATATTTACATCCAAAGGTTACGCATAATCTTGTAAATGAATTCCGACGTTTAGCTGATGGTGGACAAACGAATATGGGAAATGCCATTGAAAAAACTGAAATAAGAAGACCACTTCATATCCTTACTAGACGTGAATGTGAAGTGTTACAGCTATTAGCAGACGGAAAGAGCAACCGTGGAGTCGGTGAAGCATTATATATTAGTGAAAAAACAGTTAAAAACCATGTAAGTAATATTTTGCAAAAGATGAGTGTCAATGATCGTACTCAAGCAGTTGTAGTTGCCATTAAAAATGGTTGGGTGGAAGTACGATAAATGATGTAGCATCTCACCTTATGATTGTGTGAATGAGAAGGTTAGGGTTTATGATCATATTCGTCGTTTAATAATTGAAGTAGCTTGTGTATTTTCTATACAATTTATAAACAATATCATGTAAAATAAATGATGGTATAAAGGTGTTATTAAGCTCAAACATACGGCATAAGGAAGGATTGTAGGAATGAGGACGGCAATTTTAACTGATAGTACGGCGTATATTCCATTGGAAATTCGTAATAAGCTTCATATAGAAATGATTCCATTAATGGTTAATTTTGAGAACGAATCATATAAAGAAGAAATTGAAATATCAGCAGACGATTTTTATGACAAGGTTCGTGGTAATGGAGAGCTACCAACAACCTCACAGCCGTCAATTGGCTTGTTTGTTGAGAAATTTAAACAATTAGCTAATGATTTTGACGCAGTCATTTGTATTCACCTCTCCAGCGGTATTAGTGGAACTTATGCTGGTGCAGTTTCAGCTGGAGAAATGGTCGAAAACATAAACGTCTACCCATTCGATTCAGAGACGAGCTGTATGCTCCAAGGCTTCTATGTAATAGAGGCAGCTGAAATGGCAAAGGAAGGTAAAACTCCTGAAGAAATAATCTTGAGGCTTCAAGAAATGAAAAAGTCAGTCCAAGCTTATTTTATGGTTGATGATTTATCACACCTTCAGCGTGGGGGACGCTTAAACAGTGCTCAAGCATTAATCGGCAGTCTTCTTCAAGTGAAGCCAGTTCTGCATTTTGTTAATAAAGTGATTGTGCCGTATGAAAAGATTCGTACACGCAAAAAAGCACTTCAGAAAATGATAGACATGTTTGGAGAAGAGGCTTCAAATCAATTACCAATGCGAGCAGTCATCATTCATGCAAATCGCGAACAACAAGCTGAGCAAATAAAGAGTGAACTTGAAAAGCAGTATCCACATGTCGAATTTACATTAAGCTATTTCGGAGCAGTTATCGGCACACATCTTGGAGAAGGTGCAATAGGTATGGGCTGGTATAGAAAATAATTTATGGCTATTGTTATAAAATGAGCATCGTAAGAAAAGAGTTTTTTACGGTTGTCATCGTTTTATCGAAGTAAAGATGATCTGGATGTGTACATGTAGTACAGAAAACATCAATCATTCAAAAACACCTTAATTTATTTATATCTCATTCACAGCAGGGGGGGCATAAGCGAACCCCTACTGTAGGATCACTTAATAAGCTGGTCATGTTATAAGATACAACGCTACGAAAACTCATTGAATAACAATTTATGTCAACTACTATTAAACTAAATATGACTATTCATAAATTATGAAAGGAGCTCGAATATGCGGTTTTACGAGTATCGAGAGCGGTTAATACCTGAGTCTCTTGCTACTTCTGAGCTTGAAAAGCATCATCTCCAAAAAAAACCACTCGGACAGTGTTCATTCATGTCACCTCCAACTTGTAATTCTTCTTATGTCTACAGTAAGCAACTACAGCAATACTTATTTGGAAAGCAACTGTTGTTACATGATATTCCCTATCCTCTAGACCTTATCCATGAGCATTATGTAAATGGCTACCTTACTTATCAACAAGGAATTGCTTTTAAACATGGAAATTATTATTGTAAACGGTGTGGTAATCGAAACAAGCAGCTCTTTTCCAGCTTCTTATGTGCTCGGTGTCATGAAAAATGTACCTATTGTAGAAAATGTATTATGCTAGGGAGAATAAGTGAATGCACACCTGTCATACATTGGATTGGTCCAAGCCCAGATTCTCCGAGAAATGATGGTTCATTACAATGGGATGGAACATTGTCAAAAAGTCAAAAGTTAGCCTCGACAACAATTAAAGAAACAATAGATCAACATAGTACCCTTCTCGTGTGGGCTGTGTGTGGATCTGGGAAAACAGAGGTGTTATTCAGTGGAATAGAAAGAGCATTGCAAACGAATAAATATATATGCATTGCAACGCCAAGAACAGATGTTGTGTTAGAGCTTGCACCGCGCTTACGAGAAGTTTTTCCTTCTATTAATATTAATGCATTGTACGGCGGGAGCGCTGACTTGAAAAATAAACTTGAACCATTGACGCTTTCGACTACACATCAACTTTTACGCTATTATCGTGCTTTTGACGTTGTGATCATTGATGAGGTTGATGCATTTCCATATACGGTAGAACCTATGCTACGATATGCTGTTAATAACGCTAAAAAACTAACGGCATCAACAATTTATTTGACAGCTACCCCTCATAGTCAATGGCAGAGGGAAGTAAAAAGACAACAAAGGAATGCGATTGTCATTCCCGCTAGATATCACGGTTATCCACTGCCTTTGCCCTCGTTTCGCTGGTGTGGAAATTGGCAGAAGTGCCTGTTGAAGCATTATCTTCCTACAATCGTCACCTCATGGCTATCTATGCATCTCCAATGCAAAAAGCAAGCTTTGCTTTTTGTTCCTTCAATTGATGTTTTACATACAATTACAATGATTATAAAGAAATTTGATCAACGAATTGACAGTGTTTCATCCAAAGATCCAAAGCGTAAAGAAAAAGTTGCGGCTTTCCGTAAAGGTGACATTCAAATTCTTGTGACGACAACGATACTTGAAAGGGGTGTGACGATACCAAACATTGATGTGGCAGTACTAGGTGCTGAGGATCGTATTTTTACTGAAAGTGCACTCGTTCAAATTTCAGGGAGAGTAGGAAGGCATGCTGCGTCTCCAACTGGAGAAATCATTTTCTTTCATTTCGGAAAAACAAAAGCGATGGTCAGAGCCAAAAGACATATTCAATACATGAATAAACAAGGACAAAGGCAGGGCTACATTAATAATAAATAGTTTGATGTTTTGTAAGGGAGTAATTACTATGAAGACATGTCTTCTATGTCACAAACCATATCAAATGGAAGTAAGCTGGCATGCTATATTGACTTTGTCGCCTGAACAACAAAAGATTTGCCACGAATGTCATAGAAGGCTTACAATAATTGAAGGTAAGCTATGTAGTATATGTGGTCGTCCTTTACAGGATGTATCGTCAACGACAACATTATGTTACGACTGTGTTAGGTGGGAAAATCAACGAGAGTGGCGGGGTGTACTTCAGCGTAATCGATCTGTTTATAGGTATAATGACTATATGAAAGAAATACTTAATCTTTTTAAATTCCGTGGTGATTATGCAGTTGTGTATGCCTTTAAGTCATTATTTCAACAATGCTTTAAAGAACATTTTCAAGATAACTATATGATAGTTCCCATTCCTTTAAGTAAGCAACGTTTATATGAAAGAGGCTTTAATCAAGCAGATGCAATAGCTCATTTGCTAGATTTATCATTGTCTCATCCTCTATCACGTAAACATGAAAAAAAACAATCAAAAAAATCAAGATATGCACGTATCCATTCGGACAATATGTATATATTTAATGAAACTGTTCTTGTGAATCATCAACAAATCTTACTCATTGATGATGTATATACGACTGGAACAACCGTCCGTCATGCTGCGAAAGCCCTATTACAAGCTGGGGCAAAATCAGCTTCTTCGCTCACTTTAGTGCGAGGATAAATATGTCATTTCTTTATTATCAATGCTGTTTTCGCATTGATTGTTATTTTTCGTATTAAGAAATAAACACGTAGTCAACTATCTATCGTGGCATCTTTTCTTCTGTACGAAAATGACTAACATATAAAATCACTTTTTATAGTAATAATTTGTTAATAAAAGCAACAATGTTTACGAAAAGAGCCATTATCAATTAGAACATAGAATGCTATAGTAGACTAAAAATATGAATACACATAGTACGGGAGGATTATGATGAATGAATTAATGAATTGCCCACGGTGTGAGAGATTATTTGTAAAGCATAATATGAGAGAAGTTTGTGATCAATGCTATAAAGAAGAGGAAGAAGCGTTTAACAAGATATATACGTACCTACGAATTAAAAAAAACCGCAGTGCTACAATTGCACAAATTGTTGAGGATACAGAGGTAGCTGAAGAATATATTATCAAATTTATTAAAAAAGGGCGGTTAAGCCTTAAGCAATTTCCGAACTTAGGATATCCGTGTAAACGGTGCAACGATATGATTCAAGAGGGTGAACTATGCAAAAAATGTGTGGCTCAATTACAAAATGAACTAGCTACATTTGAAAGAGAAGAAAATAGAAAGGAACATATGAGAAAGCGTGAACGCAAGTCTATTACTTATTATTCTCTTTACAAAGATGAATAATTTACTATTGTTTATTAAAATTTATTGTTAACAACCGATAATAGTAACAAGAGGGGAGTTCACTCATTAATGAAGGTGAGGGATACACATGAAAATTAATCAGTTTAAACCAAATGGCTTATATGCCTATAAGCAGCAAACGAACCAATATAAAAATAACATAGATAAGCATACAAAATCTGATCGAATCGAAATTTCTTCAGCTGCAAAGGAATTACAGGAAACCTCACAAGTTGAAATCGATCGTCAGCAAAAGGTCGAAACGCTAAAGCAGCAAGTTCAAAATGGTACTTATACAATTAATCGCGAACAGGTTGCTAAAGGATTGTATCAATTTTACACTAAACAATAATTCATCATAGATATGACAGATAGATAGGGGGAGTACGATTGTCTTCTCAAAAATTATTACAAACTTTGGAGAGCTTATTTAAACAACACGAAAGCCTGTATGATCTAAGTATAAAAAAGGTAGATGTCATAAAAACTAGTAATATTGAAGCTTTGGACAAGATTCTCATAGAGGAACAAAAGTATATTGCCATCATTAATAAGCTGGATGAAGAACGAAAAATAATGGTTTACGAGCTGGTTAGTGGTCATCCGATTTCAGGGAATGAGCCAACGATGATAGATTGTATCAACATCGTTACTGGTCAGACGAAACAACAATTAGCTGACATACAAAGCGAGTTAATTAAAGTGATAGACAAGCTAAAACAACAAAATGAACTTAATCAAGCGCTTATATATCAATCACTCCAATATGTTAACTTGTCTCTAGATTTACTCATCCCACAGCCTACTTCATTCAATTATGAAAAACCAACGTCAACTACATCACATGAACAAATAGTTAATCGCAGCATGTTTGACTCAAAAGCGTAAAGAAACGGAGGAAAGTATACATGCGCTCTACATTTCACGGATTAGAAACAGCCCGTCGAGGCATGACGACACAGCAAACTGCGCTAAACGTCTTAGGGCATAATATCGCAAATGCGAACACACCTGGTTACACAAGACAACGAGTGGATTTTGTACAAACAGAACCTTACCCACCTGCGTCAATAAATAGACCAGAAATCCCTGGGCAAATGGGTACAGGTGTTGAAGCGGGAGAAATACAACGCATAAGGGATCGTTTTCTAGATATTCAATATAGAAGTGAAAACAGTAAGCTCGGTTATTGGGAATCTCGTGCAGAAGCACTTTCTCGAATGGAGGACATTATGAATGAGCCTTCTGATTCAGGTTTATCAAGTACAATCGATGCTTTTTGGAAATCTTTAGAGGATTTAGCTGTTGATCCATCAAACTCAGGAGCACGTTCAGTTGTTCGAGAAAACGGTCGTTCAGTTGCACAAGCATTTAATTACATAGCAAGTTCATTACAAGCTACACAACAGGATTTTAAAGACAAGCTAGATCATAGCATTGATGAAATTAATACATTAGCGACATTGTTGAATAATGTAAATCAGCAAATTGCAGAAGTAGAACCACACGGCTTAATACCAAATGATTTGTATGATGAGCGTGACCGACTTTTAGACCAAATATCTAATCTTGCTAACATTGAAGTATCGTACACTTCAAGTGGGGGACATGCCCCTCCAACAGCAGACGGGATTGCAACTGTCACTCTCGTTGATGATTCTGGAAACTCACTTGGCACACTCGTAGATACATCTGGTAATGTGAACGCATTAACGATTAATTACAATGCAACAAATGGTTTGGCTGAATCGATTGATTTTGACGGTAATACGATGGGTGTTGATGGTGGCTTTGCTTCGACAGGTAGCATTAGAAGTTTAATAGATTCATACGGCTATACAGATGGGACATCAAAAGAAGGCGAATATCCTGACATGATCAAAAAGATCGATGAAATGGCATATGCCTTTGCAACTGAATTTAACAATGTCCATCAATCAGGTTGGAATATAAATGATATAAACGCAAGCACGCAAACCCCAGTTAATTTCTTTGAAGCACTGGCGAATCCAGAAGGCGCTGCGAGTCTTCTTCAGCTATCAGCTGAAATTGAAGCATCAACGGATAACATTGCGGCGTCTGCAACCGGCCAGCTTGGGGATGGTGGTAACGCTGTTGCATTAGCAGAAGTGAAAAATAACGCATTAACAATTGACGGGAAAACGACAAATTTACAAGATTATTATGAAGGTGTTATTGGTGAAATGGCTGTTATTTCCAAAGAATCGATTGTTTTCACAAATAATGTCGGTTTATTGCTTAGTACAGCAGAAGAAAATCGTTTATCTGTGAGCAGTGTATCTTTAGATGAAGAATTTACGAATATGATTAAATTTCAGCATGCATACAACGCATCGGCAAGAAATATTACAACGATTGATGAAATGTTAGATAGAGTAATTAATGGAATGGGAATAGTAGGTAGATAGGAGGAATAAAACATGCGAGTTACTCAAACGATGATAGCTGATCGCTCACTTCGTAATATTAGTCAAGGCTACTCTCGACTTGGAGAATTACAAGACCAGTTATCTACAGGGAAGAAAATTACTAGACCTTCTGACGATCCAGTAGTAGCGATGAAGGGGATAGCTTATCGAACGAACTTGACAGAGGTAGAGCAATATCAACGAAACCTTTCAGAATTATACTCATGGATTGAAAACTCTGAGGATGGCCTAGACCATGCAAACTCAGCACTTGCCCAAGTTCGTGATCTAGTATTAAGAGGAAAAAACGGCTCGCTTTCGCCTGAGGATCAACAGGCAATAGCGGATGAGCTGTCTCAAATTAAGGAAGATTTAATATCTGTAGCAAATACGAAGGTAGCTGGGAAATACATTTATAATGGGACAGCGATAGATGAAGCTCCTGTCAATGCAGGACCTCCTATAGTTGCAAATATCAATACGGATGCATTTAATATTTCAGTTTCCAACGGAGTTGAAATGAAGGCGAATATAAATGCAGACAACGTGTTTAGTCAAGCGCTTTTTGATACTATTCAGGATATTGAAGACAGCCTTAACGGGCTGGCATCGGGTTCAGGTGATTTTGATACACTATTAGACGAGGTGGATGGTCATTTAGACAGCCTTTCTGCCGAGCGATCTGAGCTAGGTGCGCGCTATAATCGCGTTGAGCTAGTAGAGGATCGCCTAGCCCAACAGGAGCTCATCGCTACTAAAATTTTATCTGACAATGAAGATGTAGATTTAGAGCGGGTCATTATCGATTTAACTGTACAGGAAAGTGTTCATCGTGCTGCTTTAAGTGTTGGCGCAAGTATTATGCAGCCGACGTTAATGGACTTTTTACGATAATCTATGATAAAAAACATAGCTATCTTCTATTGGAGATAGCTTTTTCATGAAATAAGGGGTGAAAGCGCTATGCAATTACCACAAATTCGTCAACAATCAAGTCTTATTCAAATGGAAATGCTGACGACACCCGCAACTGTAGAAATTGAACAACCACCAGCCGAAGTATCGATTGAACAGCCAAAGCCGGATGTATCAATAGAAACTACGCCAGGAAAGCTAACGATAGATCAGACACAGGCATGGGAGGATATGGATTTAAAACATATTTTCCGGAGAATTGAAGAAGCAGCTGAACTTGGCTATAAGGATTGGCTTGACGGTCTTGAGCGTCGATCGCAACAAGGTGATGAGCTGATGCGGATTGAAAATAGAGGAAATCCAATCGCCAAGCAAGCGAAGGAAAATAGTGAAAGACCAATATATGAGAAGAACATCGGCTTTATTCCTTCACATTTTAGTGTGAAAACTGATTATGAGCCTGCACAGGTTCATATCGACGTGCAAGTTCATAGGCCAATAATTGAAGTCGAAGTGCATAGACCAATTATCCGTTATCAGCCTGGTGATGTTTATACTGCTGTAATGCGCTCTAACTCATTAGAAATTGATTTTGAAAACTTGAAATTTGTCGGTAATAATTTTGAGATTGAAATTTAGTTACGGGGTTGTGAACTATGGAAATTAATACGAAATATCATGGTACGGTCAATATAAATAATGACGATATGATTACTTTTGCGAATGGTATTCCAGGCTTCTTAGATGAAAAGGAATTTGTCATTATCCCGTTTTCACAAGGGACACCATTTCAAATTTTGCAGTCTGTATGTAGTAAAGATGTCGCATTTACGCTCATAGAACCATTCTCCTATTTTCAAGATTATGCCTTCGAGCTAGATAGCCGTTCGCTCGATCAATTAAATATTATATTAGAGGAAAATGTCGCAATTTACAATATCATTACAGTTCATGAGCCGTTTACAAACACGACTGTTAATCTTCAAGCGCCGATTGTAATAAATGTAGAAAAGCGAGTAGGAAAACAAGTCATTCTAGCAAATACGTCCTACCATACAAAGCACAATTTATTTACGAAGAAGCAAAAATTAATGAAGTAAGGGGGGAGCAGATGTGCTAGTGTTAACGAGAAAAGTAGATGAGGCCATTCAAATTGGTGAAGACATCGAAGTGACAGTAGTAGCCATTGATCGTGAGCAAATTAAGCTAGGTATTAAAGCACCGAAGAAAACAGAAATACATCGCAAAGAAATTTACTTGTCAATTCAACAAGAAAATATTGAGTCTGCCCTCAACTCGAAAGATACCCTACAGCAACTAAATAAAACACTAAAAAATAGTTCTAACCAACTATCATGATGGTTAGGGCTTTTTATTTTTCACGCTCATTACATATATCCTGAAAATTTTACAAGAAAATATTAAAAAATCTATTAAACAATTAACAAGCGTGTCGATATATATAGTATAACTGGTAGATTAGATGCATAGGCGGCCGACTATTGTATGTAATTACCATACTTTATACCTATTCCATATGGATGTGGAATACAAAATTCAAGGAGGAATTTAACAATGAGAATTAATCATAATATCGCAGCTCTAAACACTTACCGTCAATTAACAGCAGGTAACACTGCAGCATCAAAATCAATGGAAAAATTATCTTCAGGTCTTCGTATTAACCGTGCTGGAGATGACGCAGCAGGCTTAGCAATCTCTGAAAAAATGCGTGGACAAATCCGCGGTTTAGATATGGCTTCAAAAAACGCTCAAGATGGTATTTCTCTAATTCAAACAGCTGAAGGTGCCCTAAACGAAACACACTCAATCCTTCAACGTATGCGTGAGCTAGCTGTTCAATCTGCAAGTGATACTAATACAGATGCAGATCGCGGTGAATTACAAGAAGAAATGAATCAGCTACTTGAAGAAATTGATCGTATTTCTACTACAACTGAATTTAATACGATGACGTTATTAGATGGTACTAAAGCTGGAATAGTAGAACAAACAGAGACTGTTGGTTTTGACAACAATCAAGATGCAGATCTCTTCACTAAAATAGCGATAACAAGTAATGCGACTACTACACCACCAGCAGCATCTTCATCTGTGGATAGTACAATAAATGTTAAAGTAACTAGTTTAGATGCATCGGGAGTTGCTACACTTGAAATTTCAGATGCTTATGGAAATGTTGCTACAACGACTTCATCGGGTAGTGGTGATATAACTATTACCAACGGTAACCTTACATTAACATCATCTGCAACAGGGGGTACTACTTTCTTTGTTCCTGCAACGGGTGGTGCTGCTGAAGTATCATTTGATTTAACAGTAGATAGAGATTTTAATTCTGGAGACTTAGGGAAAGAGCTTACTTTTACTGCTCGGAAAGAAGTAACTGATCTTACTGACGACAGATTAAGCTTTCATATTGGGGCAAATTCATCGCAAACAATGAGTGTAAGTGTTGGAGATATGAGCTCTAGTGCTTTGAAAATTGAAGGTCTTGATGTAACAACAGCTTCATCAGCAGAAGCATCTATCTCTGCGATCAATCATGCAATTGAAGATGTATCTTCTCAACGTTCGCAACTTGGTGCATTCCAAAACCGTTTAGAGCATACAATTAATAACTTAGGCACATCTTCTGAAAACTTAACAGCTGCTGAGTCTCGTATCCGTGACGTTGACATGGCGAAAGAAATGATGGAATTCACGAAGAATAACATTCTTTCTCAAGCAGCTCAATCAATGTTGGCTCAAGCTAACCAACAACCTCAAGGCGTACTTCAATTATTACGTTAATAACTGAAGCTAGCATACATGAAGGAGAGATCTTAGATCATCTAAGGTCTCTTTTTTTAGAAACAAATAGGTTATTGCATTTTTGATCTTTTATAACTATATCTCAAAGTAAAGTTTAGATTGTTAATAAACATTTTAGTGCTTAGTTTCATATTGAAAAATATGAGTGCTAAACCTTTAATTATTGTTGTATCAAAGGCTACTTAGTGCTTATTAATGCTAAGGCGCTTACAGCTTTTCTTCATTATATGAAAAGCTTTTTTATCTTGTCACAGAGAGGAGTTTATTATGAAAGTGTTTTCAAAGAAATGGATAAACACAAAGTATCTTGCATTATTTTTAGTATTTTTCCTGGCGTTTTTTGTGGATCATTCTAATGCGATTGCAGAGAGTGAAATTGGGAATGATTTTATTGAATTTGATGTAGCACCTAATACTACTAATGATACTAAAGCAGGGAGATTTACAATAGGAACAACTGGCGGTAACCCAGCAAATGATAGAGATAATAATAAAAAAATGCTATATGGTCATGAAGAGGGTGTTCCGTGGTCTTCTATGACATCATTAAATATAGACGGTGTACCTTTCTGGTTTGAAGCTGATAATTCAGGTACGTATGATTACGCAAATTTATCTCATTCAACAGTACAAACGAGAGGCGATATTTCTATCCAACAAGTATTATCTATTGTGAAAAATCAAAACACAAATAATGATGATACTGTTGAAATTAAGTACTTAGTGACTAACAATGGCAACCAAAGTCATGAGGTTGGGTTACGTATTATGTTGGACACGATGCTTGGGATTAACGATGGTGCTCCATTTAGAATACCGGGGGAAGGTATTGTAAATACAGAAACAGAGTACACAGGTGATAACATTCCTGAATATTGGCAAGCATTTGATGATATTGAAGAACCAACAGTCATAACACACGGAAGCGTTTTTAATGGGACTACTTTCAAGCCCGATAAAATCCAATTTATAGGTTGGTCAAGAATAAGAGGTAAAATATGGGATTATTCTATTTTACCTGGTCAAGACTTTAGTGGTAACAGCAGTGGGGAAGATAGTGCAGTTGCTATTTATTGGAATCCAACTACATTAGCACCTGGGGAAGTAAAGGAATTTAAGACCTTTTACGGTATTAGTGAGCTTTCACAAGATTTAACACCACCTCTAGCATTAAGTGTAACTGGTGCGAGTATTGTAGAGGCAACCGAGAATGGCTACAGCCCAAATCCGTTTACAGTTACTGCTTATATTACTAACATTGAAAATTATACAGAGAGGAATGCTAGATTAAACATTGTTTTACCAGCAGGTTTAAAGCTAGCTGAAAATCAACAACAAGAAATAAGTATAGGTTCTATAAATCCAGGTGAGGAAACACAAGTTTCTTGGGATGTAGAAATAGAACCAAGTGCTGACATAAGAGAGCTTGAGTATGTAGTAAATTTATTGTCAGATCATGATGAGAAGTTTGTAGCGAGAACGATTACGATACCGCCTTATGAAGTGATTAAAAATGTAGAAATTGAACCTGAAAACATCACTTTATTAAGAGGGACGACACACCAGTTAACTGTAACAGCTACAAAAGATGATGATTCCGTTGTAGATGTGACATTAGGAGAGACAGGTACAACATATAGTAGCGATGATACGAGTATAGCAATGGTCGATGAAAATGGACTAGTAACAATCCCAGAAAACGCTCCAAGCGGGATCGCATATATTAGAGCATATCATAACGGAAAAACAGCAGTAGCGACAATTGAAGTACTCGATGTAACTGCAGAGAGTTTAATCTTTACGCCAGATGAATTAACGCTTGCGCAAGGAGAGACAAGTCAGCTACAAGTATTAGCCAATTTGTCTGACAATACGCAAATTGATGTAACGGGCAGCACAACATATAGCAGTGCTGATGAAAGTCTAGTAACAATAGATGCGAGTGGATTGATCACCATTCCTCAAAATGCACCAGGGGGCACGGTGGACATTACAGGAAGCTATGAAGGAATTAGTGGAACGGTAACAGTGACCGTCCCAGCAGCTGTCCAAGGAATTACATTAGATCCATCAACAGTGACGTTGGCACAAGGAGAAACGCAACAAATTACAGTTGTAGCCAATATGTCAGATGGAACAACGAAGGATGTAACAAGCGAAGTAGCATACAGTAGTGATGACGCAAGCCAAGCAACAGTAGATGTGACTGGTTTAATCACAGTTGGAGTAGACGCTACAGGTGGAACAGTAGTCATTACAGGAAGCTATGAAGGGCATACAAGTACAACAACAGTAACCGTGCCAGCAACAGTCCAAGGAATTACATTAGATCCATCGACAGTAACGTTGGCACAGGGAGAAACACAACAAATCTCAGTCGTAGCCAATATGTCAGATGGAACAACAAAAGATGTAACAAGCGAAGTAGCGTACAGTAGTGACGACGCAAGCCAAGCAGCAGTAGATGTGACTGGTTTAATCACAGTTCCAGCAGACGCTACAGGTGGAACAGTGGTCATTACAGGAAGTTATGAAGGGCACACAAGTACAACAACAGTAACTGTCCCAGCAACAGTACAAGGAATTACATTAGATCCATCAACAGTAACGTTGGCACAGGGAGAAACACAACAAATCTCAGTTGTAGCCAATATGTCAGATGGAACAACAAAAGATGTAACAAGCGAAGTAGCGTACAGTAGTGACGACGCAAGCCAAGCAGCAGTAGATGTGACTGGTTTAATCACAGTTCCAGCAGACGCTACAGGTGGAACAGTGGTCATTACAG